>NZ_NFIF01000012.1:0-106381 GCF_002161645.1 Blautia sp. An46
CCAGCTATTTTCGTATCAGATACAGAGAAATGCCCATCTCCATGGCTCATTCATCTGAGATAGTAACTTGAAAAACCTTTATTTTAAAGGAAAATCACTTGACAATATAGGGAGGAAATTACTATGGTAAAGAAAAAAGGCGTTTTATGTTATGACCGGGAGTCTGGGAGGTATGACATCTATTTTGGAAACGGGAGCTATTACGGTGGCCTGCATTGTGGGGACTGCTTTGATGTGGAGATGGATGGAGACTGGGTGCCAGTCCGGATTGAAATGGATGACGACTGGTATCTTGTGGGAGTTCCGAAGATCCGGCTGGACGGCCTGACAGTTCGGGCGGATTGGTACGAATAATCTTGTCAGGAGGGCGAACATGAAAAAGGAATGGGTGAAACCTGAGATCAAGTTTATCACGGATCCGGATATTATCCTGGGATGCCTCTATGAAGTGTATGGACAGGAACAGAAGTCTGTATTGGCTGGGAAGAATATCCGGCATACGATGATCTTCCCTTTTCTCCGGATGCTGGCAAATAACACGCAGGGAGATGTCAGGGATCTGGAAGCTCTGCATCAGCGGCTCTGGAAGATATATGAAAAAGAACCGGAAAAGCAGGTGTTTGTACAGCAGGGAGAGAAAATCCTGGAAGCTGTCAGGAAAGGAGAAGATGGTGGATGATTTCCTATGAAAAAGCAAAAATGGGGAAGCAGCTGATGAAACAATTCATTGCGGAAGGGGAACTGGAAAAAGCAGCGTTTATCGGGCTTATGTACCAGATGCCGATTCGGATAGGGGATGCGATAAAGCTGCGGAAAAGTGACCTTTCCGGGAGGAATGTTTTAAAGATCTATGCCAAATATGGAAAACCTTATACGAACCGGCATGGCAATCCTTATCGGATCACCAGACAGCTGAGGAGTCTTCTAAATTCTATCAACAGGGACTCTGATTTCATCTTCACATGGAAGAAGGAGTATTATATACATTTATTCCACATATATTGGGGGTATTATCATCTAAATGACTTCCGGTGTGAATATTTGAGGAACGAAGAACTGCTTGAATGTCAGAGACGGAAGAAACAGTCCAAACCAGCCCAGCGCTTCACCGTTGAGGTAAAGGACGGGAAGCTGATTTTCAAAAGGGTGAGCGGCACCTAAGCTGCCCCCTGAAATCATCCAGATCGGACAGCGGAAAAAATCTGCTGTCCTTTTTGCGTTTTTATGCTGTGAAACGTATGGAATATATATAGGAAGCGTGTCAGAACCGTGCCATTTTCTGAACACAACATAATAGCAATTATGTTGTGTTGGAGGCATGAAAGACAGAAGAAATCCTATCTGGACGCAACATAATTACGCAAATCTCACGGAGAAGTGAGCGCAACATAATCGCAGAGAGGAAGAAGTACCGTGGCATTACTGGATGATTATAAAAAGTTCCTGAGAGAACAGGGCAAGTCAGAGAATACCATTAAGACCTATAGCGGTCACGTAAATGAATATTACCGGTGGTATAAAGATACCTTCGGGGAGGAGCCGACGCTGCTTTACCATACTAACATTTTGGATTTTCGGTCATACCTGCAGAACATTAAGAAACTGAAGTTTAAAAGCATTGATACGAAACTGTCCTCTCTGACCAGTTTTAATGAGTTCCTGGTGCAGATCGGAGTTCAAAAAGATCTGGTCATTACGGCAGAGGACCGGCTGAAATTTCAGCAGGAAATTGCAAGCCCGGCGGAAATAGAAAAGAAAGATGTGGAGGCGTTTCTCCAGAAGGTACTTGTTGATACTGGAAAGAGAAACTATGCGATTGCGGTGATCCTTGCATATGCCGGCCTGCGTGTCAGCGAGTGCATCAGCATCAGCCTGACAAATATTGATTTTCAGGCAAGGGAACTGCTGGTGACTGGAAAAGGCAATAAGCAGCGGATCGTATTCATCAATGACAAGATCATCCATGCAGTCCGGGAGTATTTGAAAGTAAGAAACTCCCAGTCTGAGTATCTGTTTGTCAGCCGGAATGGTGGAAAGCTCCACCGTAGCAGTGTGAACCGATTTTTCAATCAGTGTTCAAATAAGATCACACCGCACAAGCTCCGACACTACTTCTGCTCTCATGCCCTGGAGATGGGATATACGATTGCGGAAGTCGCAAATCAGGCTGGCCATGCCAGTGAGCGGACAACGTTGATTTATACTAATACGAGCCGTGAAAAGATGAAGGAGAAATCGAACCTGCTGTAAGTAACTATAAGAATATAATTGTCCTTGTATAAACAGACAATAAGTTGATTATAATAAAAGTATGAGGTATAATAATGACAAAACTAATAAAGGACGTGGAATGTATGGAGATGATAAGACGAAATTTATATTTGAATAAGATACGTCCATTCATTGACCAGGATCTGATCAAGGTATTGATTGGCCTCAGAAGAAGTGGAAAGACGATCCTGCTTTCGCAGATCCGTGATGTTATTTTGGAACGTGGAGTCCCAAAGGAAAATATCATAGAGATCAATTTTGAGTCCCGGCGTTTTAAAAAGCTGGAGGATGCAGATAACTTCTATCAGTACGTCACGGAACGGGCAGAGCAGGCGGATGGAAAAGTATATCTCTTTTTTGACGAGATCCAGCATGTGAAAGAGTGGCACTCAGTCATCCCTTCCTTCCGAATTGATTTTGACTGCGATATCTATGTGACAGGCTCCAACAGCAAATTGCTGTCCGGAGAACTGGCGACCAATATGGCAGGAAGATATGTTTCTTTTCATGTGTATCCTTTTGTACTGTCCGAGATACAGGAATTTTATGAGATCAATGGGCTTCCTTATACTAGGGAACAGCTTTTTACGGATTACCTGAAATACGGCGGCCTGCCGATGCGCCTGGTGCTGCCGGATGAACATTCCGTCCGCACGTATCTGGAGGATGTCTATGATTCTGTCGTGATGAAAGATATTCTCTCCAGGTATGCGATCCGTAATGAAAATCTTCTGAGGAAACTTCTGGAATTTCTGCTGGACAATATCGGAAATCCGTTCTCCGCACGCTCAATCAGCCGCTCGTTGCTGTCAGCCGGCCAATCGACCACAGTGGACACGGTGCTGAACTATATTGATAAGCTGCAGGCAGGTATGATCCTTTCAAAAGCGGAAAGATATGATATTAAGGGGAAAAACATCCTGGCTTCAACAGAAAAGTATTATGCCGGTGACATCGGGCTTCGCAATGTGAGCAAAGCCAGCGAGCAGATCGACACAAGTAAGCTGTTGGAGAATGTGGTATACCTGGAAATGTTAAGCCGGGGATATGAGGTAAAGGTAGGGAAACTGGATACACAGGAAATTGACTTTGTATGTTACAAAGGACAGAAGAAACTCTATATCCAGGTGGCCTATGTATTGTCAGAGGACTGCATTGCAAGAGAATTTGGCAATCTGGAGAAGATAGATGACAATTATCCAAAATATGTGATCAGCAGCGACATTGTAGATCTGAGCAGGAATGGTATTGTCCATTATAATATCATTGACTTTTTGCTGGATGAGAAGGATATATAAATCAGCGAAAAAGGAGCCGTCCGTGAGGGCGGCTCCGAGCCGTTTGTATGCGCCATTTGAGGACTACACCATGGCAGAGGTGGCAAATCAGGCCGGTCATGCAAGCGAGCAGACTACAGCTGTTTATACGAATATGACCTGGGAGATTATTATACCTTGGATATAAGGTTTCCTATTTGGAAACTTTTCGCAGAAAAGTTAAATGTGTGTCTATTGTCTGTTGAACATAGATTATAAGCAAAACGGCCTGCATCTGCAGGCCGCCTTTGTTAATGGTATTCTGTTCAGTCTTTGCGCCGGATCACGGGAACCTGTTTTACCTTTTTGCCCTCGGTCAAGTCAGATTTGTTGAATAGCTGTCCATTAAATTCAACGGTTTCATTAGAATCTATATCCTCAGAAATAGGGGTCAATGCCTTTAATAAATCTTCGCCTGTAACACCTAACTGAGCATCATCACTTGCAAATGGAATCCGCAACAAATATTCTCCGTCTACTTCATAAACATATACATAAATACCAGAACCGATGTCTTGCGTATCACCTAAGAATGAAAGGACTTCCTCTCTTGTCATGGTCGGTGTTAATTCTCTTATCTGTTCAGATGTTACCTGTGTTGGTGTTTCAATCGGTTCTTTATTATCTGGCAATCGGTTAAGTATTTCTTCGGTCAATGGACTACTTTCTCCGGCGTCAATCGTTTTTGCGGCTTCCTTTATTTCTTTTCGAGAATAATCGCTTAAATCTTCAACAGGAATACCGAGAGAAGTAAGATAATCAACAGCCGCATTATATTGAATTGTATCAATAGCAAATGCGGTTAATGGTACTATCAAGCACAAACAGGCCGCAATAACTCCCCATTTAATCCAGAAAGGCTTTTTGGCTTTCTTTTTGTAATTGAGGGCTTCGTCAATGTATTTGTTGTCAAGCTCGCTCATAGCGTCGGAAAACTTTTTCGCGTTCATACAAATACCTCTCTTTCAATCAAGTATTGTTTCATCTTTTCGCGGATACGGGTCAGCCGGACGGAGATGTTTTTCTCCGAAAGCCCCATAAACTCGGCTATGTCCTTGTAACTGTCAGCAAACCAATAGCGACGCATGAAGATAACGCGGTTTTCGAGGGTCAGCGTGTCCAAAAATTCCCCAATGATACGGGCTAATTCCCTGGCTTCGATTTCATCTTCTACGGTTTTCTGGTCTGCGATGTAGCCCTCGATTTCCTCTAAGGCAATCTTATAGTGCCCGCTTCGTTTGGCTGCTTCCTTTCTCCAATAGATTTTGAGTGAAATGTTCCGAACGATTTTCACGATGTAACTGAGCAACGGGTTAGGCCGTACCGGGGGAATGGCGTTCCATGCGCTTAAGTAAGCGTCATTGACACATTCCTCCGCGTCCAGTCTGTTGTTCACGATGTTATACGAGAGGTTGTGGCAGACTGCTCCATATTTATTATCCAGTTCCCGTATGCCTTGCTCGGAACGCTCAAAAAACAGGTCTATGATTTTTTCATCATCTATCATCTCACCGCCTCCTTTCCGGCTTCACCTATATACTACGGTTTTAGCGGCGAATACTACATCAAATCCAAAACTTTTTCAAAAAAATTATACCATACTTCGTGTGAGATTGCTCGCGGCGGCTTTCGCCGCTTCACTGGCGGCTCTCCGGCGTTCCTCACTGTATGGGGCGGTCAGACGGAAAGAGAAGCGGCCTTTCTCAATATCAAACTCCATGCAGCCCGTTTCCGGGTCTGCGTCGGTCTGCTGGCAGATCGCCGGATAACGGCGGCTGTATGCAAGCAGACGCTTTTTCAAGGCGGTGTTGTGGGTGCGGATATGGATAAGGGGGTCTTTCTCGTCAAACCAAATATCGGTGGTCTTTTCCTGCTTGGTAAGCCCTGTTCTCATGCAAGCTCCTTTCTGCGCCCCTGTTACTGAGTAGGGGCATTTTTCGGGTGTTTTCTCCGGCTCTTGACTTGGAGAAAACAGCGTTTTTGACGATAAAAACCGCCCGGACGGGGAATGTATCGTCGGGGCGGCTGTTATCGCAAGATTTCCGATTTTTCCGGCTCTTGACCGTCAGACACGGATAAATGCGAACTGTCGGCAAGTACCAGTTTGAGCAGCTTGTCGCGGAATGTTTCTGTGCTGCTGTGATTGAAAAATAACTCCGCAACAATGGTCTGCCCGTTCCTCTGCGTCGTGATGATACTGTCGGGGGTCTGTTCTGCCATAGGCGGCTCCTTTCTCCGGGCGCGAAAAAGAGGATTTCCCGTAGTTGGAAAATCCCCTCTCGGCTGTCGGTTATTCTGTTTTACTGTGCGGGCTGTGCGGCGGCGGTCTGCGCCTTTCTCCTTGCCCGGTATTCCCGCGCCTTGATACGCTCATACTCCCGCTGCTTTTCAAGGTTTCGCGCCCGGTACTCCCTTGAATACTGCCGGTGGTAGGCGCGGCTCTTTTCCTTTTTGGCTTCTTCGATTTCCTCCCGCATTTGCCGGATTTCCTGCTCGGTCGGCTCTGCAAGCTGCGTTACTTCGTTCTCAAACCTGCCGATATAGTTGAAATATATGCTGATGTGTTGGATTGCGTATCTCGCCCTTTTCTGGTCGCGCTCATGCACTTCAATCCGGTTGATAAACTCGTTGAGAATGGCGGGGGTGAGGTCTGTAAAGGCGGCATGGCGTTCCGTCAGCTTCAAAATCTTCTGCGCCCGCCCTCCCGCGTTCTCATAAGCGGATAGCTGCTCTTGGAGTGTGGCAAGCTCCGTTTTCAGTGTGTAGTATTCTTCCGAATATTTCTGCGACATTTGCTCATAGCGGTCTTGCGGGATAGTGCCGAGGGCGTTGTCCTCATAGAGCTTATTCAGCACCTTGTCAATCTGTTCAAGGCGTGTCGTGATTTGCGGGATACGTTTCTGCTGCTTCTTGGTCTGGTCGGTCTGCTGCATGGCAAGGTTCTTTTTGCGTATCCTCGAACAGAAGGACAGCAGGACGTTCCAGAAAATCTCGCTGCCGCCAAGGGGACTCTTCCTTCTCCTGGTAACGGAGCCGGTATCCGAGCTGGCACTGACTGTATTTGCAGCGTTGGAGCTGAACCTGGATACAGGGATGAATAGAAATTCCCCCGTTATCCATATAGGCCAGATAACCGGGCTTGGACCGATTGACCTGCTCAAAAGGGATATTGTCATGGTTCTGAACTGGCAGCATGGCGTTTTCCTTCTGAAATGCTATTTGAGAAAAACCAAATGTATCACAGAAATAGAAACGGCTTTCTCCCGGTGAGTGCTGTATTTCCAGAATGTCAGAGACTGACATGGAATGTCCGGTGAAACCGATCTTTTCCAGATAGCAGGCATCCGCTTCATCTTTGCGGTTGAATATCCGGTAGATTTCTTCCGGTGTGGCGACTTCCGTTTCTCCGCAGAATACGGATTCATAAATTTTTGCAGGCGGTGATGGATACCCGGTTTTTTGAAAATAGGAAAGGGGCATAAACATCAGCCTGTCCTGATCCAATTCCGGGATGATCTGATAGATCGTTATTTTCATAAGGCATCGTCCTCCTTTGCAAAAGAAGGACCTCCCTGGTTGGAAGATCCTTCGTAATCATTATGGTTATTCGTTACACAATTCTTTTTCATAGTTCAGGAGCTGCTCCCAGGTCAGCCATTCCGGCTTCCCGTCAGCAGGAAGCTCCTTCCACAATTCTTTCATGCGGTTCATATGATGCTGCGGATCATTCCCGGATAAGATGGTAACGCTCCGGTTCCCGTAGCCGAGAAAATATTCGCAGTCACGCTGCATCCGGCTTAACATCATATACTGGAACTCATACGGGTTTCTACGGAACGGTTCTGACTCAAAGGTATATTCCTGCTGGATGTGGGATACTGGCTCCCCATCCAGGTCGTTCCTCGTAGTAGAATATAAGTCCGGCTTTTCGGATTTCCCCAGGTTAAGGTCTTTCCAAAACCGTCCGTACTGATCCTCATAAGTTGGACAAGAAAAATCATCTATGCCGATGAATTTCAGCGTCAAGACCGTCTGTTTCTTTTCTTCCATAGTTCATTCACCTCGTTATGCAATCTCATTTTCCATTCCCATGCTCCATTTCAGCTTTTCACGCACGTCCATCAGGATAAGCCCTAACTGGTTTTCCCCGTGGCCGTTGACTTTGCCCCAGAAGTAATCGCCCCAGGTATTGCCTTCCTCAAGAACACTGTTTCCTGTGGCAAGCAGGGCATCCCGCAGCTTTGGGTTCTGCATGAATTTGCACATACAGATTTCGTACATCAGGGAAATCTTTACCTTATCCCAGTCCGGGCGCAGCGTGAGTTTCTTCCCACGCTTTTTGGCTTCTGCCGGATTGTGCAGGCGGAAAATAGAGAATTGCTGCTGCTCTTTTGCACAGCAGGTCTTCTGCGCCTGGAAAGCGGCTTCATTATTGGCGTAGGTCTGCCCCATGTAGGTAACAGGAGCCGGATAAAAATTACTGAGAAATGCGTATTTTCCTGTAAAAGAGGAGATAACATTCCCGTGAGTTTGTTTATGGATAGTTTCTTTTGGTTGATCATTGGATTTCATGCACATTCCTTTCCGCACAAAAAAAGGAACCGCCTATCCTATAGGTAGTTCCCTTCTTAAACAAAGTGCTTAAATCTTCAGTTTGTCTGTAATTCTTTTTGTTCCTGTTCTTCGTAGAACCGGTCTGCGATATAGCCCGCTGACTCCGCCCAAAGCGTATTCTCGGTATTCTGCAGAGCCTGATACGTCTTAGAATGGTAAAAGGCTCCGGCGGCATCCTGGAAAGAAAGATGGCTCCGTTCCTTGATGATGTCGATCACATCCCGGATCTGGATACACAGGTTCATCGTGATATCTTTGTTATTAAAAAAATATTTTCCTTCCATAGTTTACGAAACCTCCCTTCGGGATTCCAGTGTCAGGTGTTCCAGGGCAAGGGGCGTATGGAAAGACACCTGGTTGTTGACTTTATTATAGTGAAGCCTTTCCACTGCTTCCTCGGCTTTTAAAATACCTGACAGGTATAACTGCACAGTCTCCATTGTATTGTCATCTGCAACAGGCCCTACCACCACATCATAAGCGTGCTGGATGCCGCCTTTCGTGCGATTTTCTTTGATAAACTCCAGCCACTCCTGATCCAGAGCAGCAAAGTGCTTGATCTTCAGGTCCTCTGTCTGGCGGAACAGGTAACGGTAAACATATCTGCCGCCTTTGTGGGAGCGCAGATAAAGACGTTTGGCCCATTCCTCCGCCTGGCTTTCCAAGACGGTACAGTAAAATCCCCGGTCAAAGTCACGGCGGTCATGGGATTTTCCCAGGTCAATTTCATCAAATGCGATGTTGGAACCGTGGTAAAGCACCAGTTCCGGAGCATTTTCTTTGATGATTTCCTCCACATATTGAAAAGTCTCTTCCATATCTAATTGATGAAGCATTTCGTGCTGTATCAGGATTTTTTCAAAAACCTGATGCTTACAGAAGAGATCAAAGACGTCCCCTTCAGACAGATGATGCTTTTGTGCGTAATACTCGACTGCTTGTACAGATAAGATTTCCACATCGGATTGAATACTCATACTCATCATTGCCTCCATTTGCCTCTATTATACCCAAAGGAAACGGGATGTTCAACGCAAAAAACAAGCGTATCTGCCCTTTCCATACTGCCAGACAGGTAATTTTTGGAGAAGCTGCTTGTCAGCCAGCTTCCCCAAGTGGATCATGTACAATCTTATGCAATCATTGCTAAAAACTCTGCTTCTGACAGAATGGTTATGCCTAAAGACTTGGCTTTTGCCAGCTTGCTTCCGGCTTTTTCGCCGCAGATGAGATAATCCGTTTTGCCTGTTACAGAGCTGCCCGGTTTGGCACCAATCTCCAGGATCTTATCATTGATCTCTGCGCGGGTGAAATTCTCCAGCTTTCCGGTTGCTACGATAGTCTTTCCTGCAAATTCAGTATTTTTTGCCATAGTGTTTTCTTCCTTTCTTTCTTCAAATGTAAATTCTTTCTGTAACGTGTCCCAGAGCATCAGATTTTCTTCATCCGCAAACCAGTCGTGAATGTTCTGGTTCAGTGTGGCGCCAAAATCCTCTAACTGTGTGAAATCATAGTCATCGGTGGCAGCCGCCCGGAAGGCATTCAGACTGCCGGAGAATACGGTATCCAATACCCGGCTTTTTGTACGGCCTACCATGGGAATATCCATGCTGATCAGATAGCGGACAAAGGTGGTGCTGCGGCTGGCCTGGATTGCGTTCCAGAGCCGGTCAAAGGATTTCTCCCCGAACCCTTCCAGCCGGATGATTTCTTCCCGGTGCTGATCCAGATGGTAGATGTCATGGAAGGTCTGAAGGTATCCCAGATTCAGGAATTTCTCCAGGGTAGCCTCACTTAACCCTTCAATATTCATGGCTTTCCGGCATACGAAATGGACGAATTTTTTCAACTGTTGGCTTTCACAGGATGGATTGCTACAGTGTACGGTTTCAATGATCCGTCCTTTTTCTCCTTTTTTTCGATGGAGTTCTGTTGGAGCGCCGCAGCACGGGCAGATAGCAGGGGCTGCATCCCGGTAATGTCCACGGTCCAGGTTCTCCTCTACATGGGGAATGATCATGTTCCGTTTGGATACCAGGATACGGCATCCCGGCACCAGCTCCAGTTCCCGGATAAAGGTGAGGTTATGAAGCGTGGCCCTGGATACGGAGCACCCATCAATCTCCACGGTGTCAAAGACTGCCACAGGTGCCAGTTCCCCGAAACGGGAAGGCGTCCATTCAATACTCTGGAGAACGGTTTCATAGGTTTCGTCCTCAAACTTATAGGCAAGTCCGTCCTTGTAGTGATGTCCGGTTCTTCCGCAGCTTGCGGAATACGCCAGGTCATCGAAGATCAGTACCATTCCGTCAATGGGAAGATCCAGTGTTTCTGCCTTCTCCTTCAGGTCCTGGATACGAAGCTCCAGATATTCCGGTGAAATCTGATCCGGATTTAGAGGAATGTACGGGCAGGAACCAAAGCCCAGCTTTGATAACTGGTACAGACGTTCCTCCCGGCTGTTGCTGTGTTCTCCCTCATCCAGCCCTTCCAGTACGTTGAAGGGAAGGAAGGTGACACAGCGGCCCTTACAGTTCTCCGGATCCAGGCTCCGCACAGATCCGGCAGCCAGGTTCCGGGCGTTTTTATAAGGTTCCCCGTTCCTGTCCCGGAGCGTAACGTTCAGCCGTTCAAAATCCTTCCTGTGTATGAAGGCTTCCCCGGTGACAACCAGCCGCTCTTTATAAGAGATAGCGAGCGGTACATTCTCAAAGGTGGGAATGTTATGGGTGATATCTTCCCCGATCTCGCCGTCTCCTCTGGTGGATGCCTCTGCCAGTCTGCCGTTTTCATAGGTGAGTTTTACCGTAAGACCGTCCAGCTTCAGCATGAGTAAAGCTGCATGACCTCCGCAGAAACGGCATAAGTCTTCCACCTGCTTTGTCTTATCCAGGGACAGAAGTGGGTGAGGATGCGGCACTTCCTTCAGTTCGCTGACTGGCGGGTAGCCCACGGTCTGGGTTGGGGAATTGGAGTAGATGATCCTTGTCTCCGCTTCCAGACTTTCCAGCTGCTCGTACATCCGGTCATACTCAGCATCAGAGATTTCCGGTGCGTTCAGGTTATAGTAGGCGTGCTGGTGCCGATTGAGCGTCTGAACCAGTTCCTTGATTTTGTCTGCATTATTCATTGTTCTGCTTCTCCTTTCTGTTACCATGTCCATCCGGAGCATTGAAAAAAACAACCCTCCTTTCCCATGTTCAGGCATAAAAAAAGAGAATGACGCAAGATGTTCATTCTCTAACCGCGTGCAGTTTTCTGCAAAATAAAAAAGCCAGAAGGCACTGCCCTGATGGCAGAATATCCCTCTGACTGACTACAAACCTAAACAGCGTGTGATCATCCTTTCCGGATAGACACAAAATATATGGTACAAAGAAAGTATAACACTAGATGTTGTGGGTGTCAAAGGGGGTTATGAAAATATATAATTCTATAATAAGTCAAAAACAGGTTTAGAAATATGTGATATTTCTAATATAAAATGCAAGTATAGTTTCAATATCCCAATAACATAGAAATATTCTAATTCACTATAGAGAATATAAAAAATATTTATGATTTTAAATGATTTGTTCAAGTGAGTTGTTTATATATAATAGAAGGGTAATTAAGAGAAAGTGATGGATATGATACAAGACTGGATAATAATAAATAAAATAAAAATGGGAGATCTTGATGCCTGGGAAGCGTTAGTACATAAATATTATGATGAAATATATTTTTATTGTGTTCGTAGATGTTATGGAGATTGTGATTTGGCTTCCGATTTAACACAAGATATTTTTTTGAAATTAGTAGAAAATATATCAAGATATCGTTTCACGGGGAAATTTTACAATTATCTTTACACGATTGCTGTAAACACATGCAATAATTTTTTTAAGAAGAAGCATATTACTCAGATAGAACTAACGGATTCTTTAGTATCTGATTCAGAGAATTCTTTGTTAAATGAAGTGTTGCATGATGAGGAAAAAATGTTGGTAAAAAAAGCACTTGATTCGCTTCCTGATGTACAACGAGAAGCTGTGATATTGAAGTATTATCATAATTTAAAAGTAAAAGATATTGCAATAATTACAGGTGTGGGTGTTTCTACTGCACAATCACGTATATATCAAGGCCTTAAAAAATTAGAAAAAGTTTTAGAAAGAGAGGATTTTTTATAATGAAAGAGAATATTGTTTCAAAATTGAATGAATATAAAGTAGAACCGGATATAGAACAACGAGAAAAAATTATTGCATTAGGTCAAGAGAGAATGAAAATAAATGGAATGAGTGGACATTCCTATTTGAGTTTATTTTTATCTACATTTCGATTTATTCATGTTCATACTTGGATAATACAATTTCTTGTTTTTCTATCTGGAATAGCTATGGTATTAAATTTCTCATATTTGCAGTCGATAAGTGAAATTATGCTATGCCTTACTGGAGTAGTATTTATTTCAGTTCTGTTTTTTATAGAAGAATTATTTAAAAGTTTTACATCCGGAATGTGGGAGTTGGAGCAAACATTCAAATATGATTTGCGACAGCATACTATGGTAAAATTATTGATTTTTGGCTTTATTGATATGGGAATTGTTATAGTGCTATCTTTTATGACTAAATCTACTGTATGTTTGCCTTTGTATCAAATATTAGTCTACTTACTCGTCCCGTATAACATTGTATGCATTATTTTGTTTTCTCTTATAACTGTTTGGAGAAAACGACTACATAATTATTTGCTCTGGCTTTTATCGGGAAGTATTTGTGTTGCAGTTATTTTAATTGCTAATATATTTAAAATTTATGAAATAAGATTGCTTTATTGGGGAATAGCGTATGTTATTACAACAACAATATTAGGTTCTATTATTTATTCTCAAACTAAAATTATTAGGTGGGAGGTGGCTTCATCATGGAATTGAATATCAAAAATATAACAAAAGAATATGGTAATGTAACTGTACTTAATGATGTGTCATTTACATTTACTCCAGGGGTTTATGGAATATTAGGTGCAAATGGAGCAGGCAAAACAACATTATTTCGTATTATATGCGGACTGATGAAACCAAATCATGGAAGTATACAATATGATCATAAAGATATTGTTCTGCAAGCAGAAAAATATCGTTCGATATTAGGATTTTTGCCTCAAGATTTTCGATATTATCCAGATTTTACAGGACTAAATTTTATGATGTATATCGCTTCATTAAAAGGTTTACACGTTAAATATGCAAAAAAAAGATGCTTAGAATTATTAGCTCAAGTTGGTTTAGATGATGTTAAGAATAAAAAAATCAGAAAGTATTCCGGGGGAATGAAACAAAGATTAGGTATAGCACAGGCAATGATTAACAATCCGGAAGTTTTAATATTAGATGAACCAACGGTAGGACTTGATCCAAAAGAACGGGTTAAATTCAGAAAACTAATAAGTTCGTTTGCGGAAAAGAAAATTGTATTGCTATCCACACACATTGTGTCAGATGTAGAATACATAGCGGATGAAATCATTATTCTTAAAAAGGGAAGAATTGAAAATTCCGGATCAATTACATATTTATTGAAAGAGATTCAGAATTGTGTGTGGGAATGTTTAGTATCTGAAAAAGATGTAAATCAGATAGAGCAATTATATACCGTGAGTAATCGCAAATATGGAGAAGATGGGGTTGTCCTGCGGATTGTTTCAAAGGAAAAACCTTTTATAGATGCAAAACAAGTTGTTCCGACACTAGAAGACTTATACTTGTTTTATTTTCGAGAGGGGGAATGAAAATATGACATTGTTGATTAAATATGAGCTTGGAAAAATATTGAAAAATCGTACAGTGTTTGGTGGGATCGTTGTAGGGTTCTTAGTCCTTTTTGGAATATTTTTGGTTGGATATCATTATTCACAATTATTAATGAGCGAAACAAGTAACGAAAAAAATGGCTTTAAAAAAAATATTGATGAAATTATAGATTCACAGTATTATGGAGATTTTACAGATGAAAAAGTGAAAATGATTTTGGCTGATTCTATGAATAATTTTCAAAGTTACGAAGAACAAAAAGTTGTTAATAAGCCATTTTATCTATTTTACTGGGAGATGGGAGATACATTTTTTTCCCATGATACTGAGAACGTTTATACAGAAATGATTGAAAAAGTAAATAAAGGACAAAGATTAACAATTGAAGATGTAGAACTTTATTCATTGGATGAGGTTGGATTTAAAAAGTTTGATACGCCTCTTATATTAGGAAATTATGTCCCCTGGGCAGATTTGTATCGAGTGCTTGGTTATATATATGCGCTTTTGTCTATTATTGTTATATTGGTATCTTCCGTAGTGTTTTCAGATGACAATTCTAAAAACATAAATCAAATTCTGTTGGTTACAAAATATGGTAGAAGCAAACTAATATTTAGTAAATTGATTGCAACAACTATAATTACAGATGGTTTGTTTGTTGTTTTTCATATGATAAATATCGGTGTATTTTCTGTAATGTATGATATAAATGGCTGGAATACAGATATACAAACTAATTTATCATTATGTTTATTTGATTTTCCTTTAAAATGGAATCATTTGCAAATATATTTTTTAATTCTTATCATGCAACTGATTGGGTTAGGCTTTGTTGAGGGAGTAACATTATTAGTATCGGCTTTTATGCGTTCACCAATGTCGGCACTGGCAGTTTCATTAGGCTTATATATATTACCACTGTTACTGATGCAAATTTTCAAAACAGGTTTGGTTAATAAGATTTTGTATTTGTTTCCTATAAATAATCTGAATATACAGAATACGTTAAGTACGTTATATTCAACAAATGCCTTTTTCTTTCACTCATTTTTCTCTAATATAGGTTTTACTTTTATCTTTATGATTTTGATAAAAGTTGGTATGCAAATATCCTGCTTTATACGTATTAAACGGTGGAAATTTGCATAATGATATTGTGTTTAAACTGTAAGTAGGTGATAAAATGGGAAAGTATTGATTTTAACTGTGCAGGATGGAGAAGAGCAGATTTTAAAGAGCATATTATCATTTTTGTCAGATACTTTTGAAATTACGCTAGTTGAGCCAGAGCAGTCTGTCAAAGTTGATTTTCCCGGGCTTACCATCTTTCCATTTGAGCGTAAGGTAATGGTGGAAGGAGAAGAAGTTTCCTTTACATTACATGAATTTGACCTGTTACTCTTTCTATCTAGTCATCCACAGCAGGTATTTACGAAAAAACAGCTTTATGAGGCTGTTTGGGAGGATCTTCCTATTCATGTGGATGCTAAAGTTGAGTGTATCATCAGCAGTATACGGAAAAAGTTAAGGGAGTATGCTGCTAAAGAGTATATCAAGACAATCTGGGGTGTGGGATATAAATTTGATCCATCATAAAAATGGAACTGTCCATAATGACAAGGTTCCGTAAGAAAACATTTATGGAAGATCGGCGTAGTGTTAGGCTACGCCGATTTTTTTGGTTACTTGGGATTGCTCTCTTGTTTCCTCAAAAACAAATGCACCAAACACATGAGGACTACCGTTCTCGTCGTAAAGTGTGCGGTACTCAAGCTATTCTGAGCGGCATCTTCAGCCAGATGATAGTCTCAATATCCTAAAAAATCCAAGTTCCTTATATATCTGACAGAAAAATCCTCTTGACGAAAGAACGTATGTTCGCCATAATAAGAGAAAAAGGAGGCGAACATGAGTTTGGAAAGAAGAAACGTTATTTTTCATATTGATGTAAATTCCGCATTTCTGAGCTGGGAAGCTGTTTACCGCCTCCACCATTTAGGCGGAAAGGAGGATTTGCGGGAAAAGGTGTCTGCTGTTGGCGGCGATATGGCAATGCGGCACGGAATTATATTGGCGAAATCCATTCCGGCGAAAAAGTTTCATATAAAAACGGGAGAAACTATTCTGGAGGCGAAACAGAAATGCCCGGAGTTAATCCTGGTTCCGCCTAACTATGGGCTATATGAAAAGTGCTCGAAGGCATTTATGGATATCCTGCGCCAGTATTCTCCGACCGTAGAGCAGTATTCCGTGGATGAAGCCTTTGTGGATATGACAGGTACGGAAGGACTCTGGGGCGATGCGGTGACGGCAGCATATAAGATGAAAGATCAGATCCGGGATACGCTGGGATTTACCGTCAATATCGGGATCTCGGAGAACAAGCTGTTGGCCAAGATGGCATCAGATTTCCAGAAGCCAGACCGGGTGCATACGCTGTGGCATAATGAGATTGAAGATAAAATGTGGCCGCTTCCGGTGAGTGATCTGTTTTTTGTCGGGCGGGCGACTGCAAAAAAGCTGTTTAACCTGGGGATCCATACCATAGGGGAACTGGCCCATGCGGACCCGCATCTGCTGAAAGTCCATCTGAAAAAGCACGGGGAGGTCATCTGGGCGTTTGCCAATGGGATGGATGTATCCGTGGTGCAGTCTGAAGCCCCGGCCAATAAAGGATACGGGAACTCCACCACCATTGCCTTTGATGTAACGGATGCGTCCACTGCGAAGCTGGTGTTGTTGGCGTTGGCGGAGACGGTGGGAACCAGACTGCGGACAGCCAAGGTGCGGGCGGAAGTGATTGCTGTGGGAATCAAATCTCATGACCTGCGTTATGCCAGCCACCAGATGACGCTGCGGAACACTACGAACATTACCATTGAGATCCATCGCTGTGCCTGCCAGCTTTTTGACCAATTATGGGATGGGACAGCCATCCGGCATCTGGGGATCCACACCAGCCGGGTAAAGGACGGTTTTAATATGCGCTAGCTTGATATGTTTGATACAACGGACTATGAAAAGCTGGAGAAAATGGATGCTGCGGTGGACCGGATCCGTGGACGGTATGGGATTGACTCGGTGAAGCGGGCGGCATTTGTGGGAAGTCCGATTGACCACATGAGCGGGGGCATCTCAAGGGAAAAAAGGACTGTTGATTATAAGAAAGTCAGGGTAAACTAGAGGTGAAGAAGTATGAGTATGGGAATAGGTACAAATACACAAAATCCCGATGAAGGGGAGCTGAAAAGGGATTTAGAAAAGATTGCCTGCGGTGTCTGGTTTACAAGCACCGGATCCGTCATGCCAAAATTGGTCAAGTACCAGGATGATGAAGGTCTGCTTCATACGATCAGTCAGATCCATATACTGACACAGGAAAAGAAATACTACTGCGGCATCCCCATCCAGGAATACCGGTGCAGTACAGTTCTGGGAAATCAAAAGTATCTATTCCGGCTGTATTACTATCTGGAAGAAAATTGCTGGAAGATCAGCTGGGAAGGAATATAAGCCTGCAGGCGAAAGGAGAAAAAACCGATGTGTGGACGTTATTATGTGGATGATGAGACTGCCAGGGAAATTGAGAAGCTGGTGCGGGATCTGGATAGGAAACTGCAGATAGAGCGCACCGGAGATGTAGTCCCTTCGCAAAATGCTATGATCCTAAAAGGCGAGGAAAATCATCTGGCTGCAGAGCAGATGAGATGGGGCTTTCCAGGGTTCGAGAAAGGGAAACTGCTGATCAATGCAAGGGCAGAAAGCGCCCTAGAGCGCAGAACCTTCCAGGACAGTGTGCGGCACAGGCGCTGTATTATTCCGGCACGGGGGTTTTACGAATGGAATAAAAGCAAGGAGAAATTTTCATACGAGCGGAAAGAAACACCGGTTCTGTTTATGGCAGGGTGCTATAACTGGTATGAGGATCAGGAAAGGTTTATCATTTTGACAACGGACGCAAACTCTTCCGTGGCACCGGTTCATAATCGGATGCCGCTGATTTTGGAGCCAGAGGAGCTGAAAGACTGGGTGCTGGATGACGGGGAGACAGAATATTTGCTGCATAAGACGCCGGTGCTGTTAGAGGCGCACGCAGAGTATGAGCAGATGAAACTGTTTTAAAAAGATATAAACAACATAAAGATTTAAGCCGTTCAAATGGACGGCTTTTGCTATATCCAAACCAATTTCAAGAAGACGGATGCGGTGGGGATATATGGATACTACTATTTTATTGAATGGCTGGATAGTAGCTGTTATAATGTGAATATTCAAAAGACAGGGTATGCTATTGTAAAGGTGACAGGCCAGGTCGGTCATGCAAGCGAGCAGGATACGGCTAAAAGGCAGGAGTAATAAATGAACATAAGCTATAAGGCCCTCTGGCATACGCTGATTGAGCGCAACATCAGGAAAGAGGACTTGCGTGCCGACGATCTACCACGAATTTGATTGCCAACATGAGTAAAGCAAGAATATCAGCATGGAAACGCTGGTTCGTATCTGCGAAGCCCTGAATTGTGGCATTTTGGATGTGATTGAGTTGGAGCAGGATGAAACTAACGAAAGCAATCAATATTAAAAAACTTTTAAGACTTATGACAGCAGAAATTTAAGGTGTACTGCTATAATATTAAGAAGGACATCATTTTTTTTTGAGGGGGATACAGCGTATGAAAAACTTTTTGAAGATTTTCGTTTTCCTTGAGATATTGCTATTCGCATACATTTTCAATAGCTCAATCTACAATATATATGAAAAAAACAATATTGCCACTGGCAATTTAAGTGGTTATATGCTTGAAGAACCATCTCCGGAAATACTCAATCAACTTTACAATACATTCATTGAGAATTATCCAAACAACAAGTTAGAAATCATAAACAATACACTTACTACGACAGATAAATCTGTTTATGATTTATATTGTTATCCCATTGATGAATTTTCACAAAAGCTACCCATATCCAGCACTATCGAATTGCAGTTTTACGAACTTACAAAAGAGGATTTTTTGGATAGTGTCGGTATCTTTTACACAGATTTATCTGATGAAGAAATAAGTCAGCTCGCAACACAACTATCTACACAAATAATTGAATATGAAGATGAATCTATTCCGTATAGTATGATATTAGAGTTAAATCTTTTTAATTTTCTCATTTTATTCATTGTCATTCTGATAATATACGGTATTTATACATCTTATAGTTTAAAAAGAATCGGCATCAAAAAGAGTCTGGGTTTTTCCACCTTGCGTATATTGAAAGAACAGATCATCAGCATAGTAAGGTATTACTCTATTGTGTGTTTTGCCTTGTTGGCTGTATTGAATTTGTATTACGCTTTTACAAACCGCTTTGATTTTTCCTACTTGATTATGAGCATATTCTTCTTTGGAATTATCTTAGTTGTAAATGTGTTTTGTTTGCTTCTTACGAGCGTTTTAATAAAATTTGTTCGTTTGGAAGCAATGATAAAAAATAGAACATTAAACAAAAGTACCAATGTGATTGTCCAGTTTATAAAAGTTGTGTTTTCTGTTGTAATTGCTACTACTATCATCTCTTTGCTTGAACAAAGCGGGGAATTTACGAAAAGTCAACAGGCGGTTTTAGATTACAAATATCTTGATGGATATTATACGGCCAATGGGTTTAATTCAGCAGAACATGATTATGCGTTAGAAAATCCAGAACGATTTGAAGAATATTCTAATTCGATGTTAGAACTGTATAATAACCATCACGCATTGTTATGTGATTATGCCGGTAGCAGTGAAGCGCAAGGGCCATTTGGTGACTCTCGTCCATATTATGTACAGCAAACTATAATTGCAAACGAAAACTATTTAAAAGAATTTGCAAATATACATGTAGACGGAACTTCATTAGACGAAAGTGCTTTTGCCACACCGACTGTATTGATTCCTGATATGTATAAAAATGACGAAAGCCTTATAAAAGAACATCTTGTCGGAGAATATGATTTGTTGCTGAACTATAATCAAAATTACGGGATACAAGAAGAAACACGCACAAATGATTTTAATATTGTTTATATTGATGATAATTCTACTATAAAGGTCAATACAGAGGAAGGCTTTTCGGATATAACTGGCGGTATTATCATTGTCGATACAGGAGATTTTGGAGGCCTTTATTATTTAGATTCTTTAAATAATAGAAGTTTGTTCTTTTCAGTACAATCAAGAGAAGAATTTTCTGCCCTGTTAACTAAATATGATCTGGAAAAGTTGGTTGTGGCAGGAACATTGCTGACTCCGTACTTGACACAACTAGAAAGCGTAACGTTTGTCCTTAAAACCCTTTCGATGTTCGCTATCGTATTTGTGGTTTCACTGGTATTTATTTTATATATTTCAAATTATGTAGATGTTTTTGTTAACCGGAAACGATATGCTTTAAAAGAGATTATGGGCTTTTCTCATTTAAAAATACTAAAGAGCCGTTATATTGTTTTGGCAATAGAAACAATCGTATCAGCAGCCCTGACTGCAATAAATTATTACTTTGCGTGTTTTTTTGCAATCATGCTGCTGGACTTTCTGTTTTGTGAATTGTTATACCGGACTTATATCAAAAGGGCTTTACATGAAATCGAAAAGGGGGCATAACTATGTCATTGATCGTGTTGAAAAATATTAAAAAGGAATATGGAAAAAAACAAGTTTTATTTAATGATTTGTCTTTAGAGATAGATCAAGGAGAATTTGTTGGCCTTATTGGAAAAAGCGGTGCAGGTAAAACAACACTTCTAAATATAATCGGACTGATTACTGATATATCGGCGGGAACGATAACGATTGGAAATTATAAAAATTTGTCCATGAAAAGCAAAAATGCTATGCTCCTTAGACGGCATACCATAGGTTATCTTTTTCAAAATTATGGGTTGGTAGAAGATGAAAGTGTATTATGGAATTTGAAATTGGCCCTTGAATATAAAAAAATAGGTAAAGGCGAGAAATTAAGAAAAATCAACAAGTACTTAAACCAGTTTGGTTTAGGTGATATGCTTAATAAGAAAATATATCAGTTGAGCGGAGGTGAACAGCAGCGAGTCGCTATTATTAAATTGATTCTGCAAGGAAGCAAAATCATATTAGCTGATGAACCCACTTCTGGACTTGATAAAGATAATGAAGCAGTTGTGATGTCACTTCTAAAAAAATTGAATGAAAGTGGAGTTACAATAATTATGGTAACTCACAACCTGAACTTGTGCGACTATTTTTCCAGAGTAATAGATGTAGAAAAATATAGGTAAGACATTTGAAAAAAATTGGATAAAGCTGATTGTATATTACAAGGTAAGTAGGTACGGATGATCAGCTACTTACAAGAGAATAAATCCACGAAGCAGTCTGGGATGATATTCCTATAAGTGTGTATGCAAAGGTCGAATGTATGATTTACAGTATCCGGAAGAAACTCAGGGCTTATACTGACAGGCAATATATCCAGACTGTCTGGGGAGTAGGATACACATTTGATCCGGGAACATAAAAGGAGCCGTCCGTGAGGGCGGCTCTGAAGCATTTACTAAAGCAAAAAGAAATTAAATTGTTTAAGGGGGGATTTTCTCATACCTAAACGGGCTTCAAGAAGACGGGTATGGAGAAATATCAAATACTATATTAGAATTTTATTGAATGGTTGAATAGTAGCTGTTATAATGTGGAGGTTCAAAATTAGGAGCTATTTCAGCAAAAATCCTTTTTTGTGCTGATGTAACAGGGGTGCAACGTGAAGTTGACAATGTGCATTTCAAGAAATATGGAAAATTACAGTGCGGTTTGATAAGATCTGTTCATCAAATCGCAGGAGGTATAACAAAATGAATTTCGGAGAAAAGATTTTTAAGTTGAGAAAGGAAAAAGGATTATCGCAAGAGGCTTTAGCAGAACAAATTGGAACGACTCGACAAGCGATTAGTAAATGGGAAAATAATCAAGGATTTCCAGAAACAGAGAAACTTTTGCAGTTGTCCAATATTTTTGAAGTATCAACAGATTTTCTATTGAAAGAGGAAAAGTCTGTAAAAGATGCGGCAGAAGAAAGAGGATACTATGTAAGTAAAGAACTGGCAAAAGGATATATCGCTAACCAGAAAAGAATAAGCCGTTATATCAGCATAGGTTTTATGGCATTTGCATTGGCAGGTATACCCTATACGATGTTCCCTGCCGGCACTACCTGGCGTTATTTAGGCATGGCTATTTGCGGCGTTGCAGGAATTATCTCTATTGTTCTTGGGATATTTTCTGACCAGCAGCAATATACGATCTTAAAACAAGAGCCTTTGCTGTTTGATTACGAGTATATAAAAGAACTGAAAGCAGAGTATGCATCAAAGAAGAAAAATTATAGTACTGTTGCTATCCCTTGTACGGTTTTGTTTGTATTAGGTCTTCTTATTCTTGCTTTAACCGCAAGAGGGTACTTTTCATGGACAGAATATCATTCGTTTGTCTTCCTTGGGTTTAGCATTGGATTTTTAGGGTTCGTATATTCTGCAGGTGTGATGGAAGCGTATGAGCTGTTGGTTAATAATGAACAGTATTCTGCAGGTTTCCTCTTCAAATTAAAGAGAAAGCTGAAAAGGAAAATTGACACTATGTAAGTGCGGAATCTGAGCAGTTGCTGTTATATTAATTATGATGTTAATTATGATGATATGGTGTTAATGGAAAGGATTAGGTATAATTGAGATATCAACAAATTTACATTCATCTTTTTGTAGCTGCCTGAAAGGAAGTGTGTTGAATGTTTCGATTGTCACCAATAAAATTGTGGAGAAAAATCTCGGTAATAATATTTTTGATAGCGGTAATTTTTACCCTGATCGGTACTTTTTCCATTCATGATAATTTAGTTATACATTGGAGTGGCGCAGGAGTTCCAAATAATTCTACCGGAAAATGGATTCTATGGGTAATGCTATTATTGGTTTTTTTATCCATGTTTACGCATAGTAGTTTTTCAAAAAAACGCTCTGGACAAAATTCATTAAGTATAGAGATGTCAGGTGCTCTTTCGTCTGGTCTGGCAGCTATGTGGACTATAATAATTATAATATTGGTAACTTATAATTTCTATACAATGATAGCCATTCCTATTATCGGTACAATAGCTATTGTTTTCTGCTACATTTTGCTTGCTGTAATCGCTTATATTCGAGACAGGAAAAATATCAAATCCTAATTTGTTTGGAAACATAAGAGCTTGTATGCAAACAAGGTATCATATAACTATTGCTTGAACTCGCCTTTTCAGGCTGCAAACGAAAAGGAGCCGTCCGTGCGGGCGGCTCGAAATCATTTAGTCTTCGCTAAGAAAATAGTCCACTTTCTTAGCATATTCTTCCTGCTCTTCCATAAACAGTTCTTCCAGAAGTCCGGTCTTTCCGGTTTCCCGGTATTCCTTCAGCCCTTCGATGTATCTGCCACGGAACTTGTCCTCAATGACCACCGGCATCAGATCAGCTTTTAAGCATTCCCGGAACAGGATCAGCCTGCCGGTCCTGCCGTTGCCGTCCTGGAAGGGATGCAGCGCCTCATACCGGGCGTGGAACTGAGCCATGACGGAAAGAGTCTTGACTGAAATTCCGTGATACCAGGCGAGAAGCTCCCGCATTTTTTCCGGCACCTCTTTAGGAAGGGCGGTTTCATACATTCCCACCATATTGGGACGCTCTTTATAATCCCCGATGGCATAGCCGTTGGCTCGGTCTTCAAACACACCGCTTTTCAGCTCAAAGTGGAACGCCTTAATGAGTTCCTCGCTCAAAGGCTCATCCAGCGTGTCGATCATCTTATTGAACATCAGAAAGTGACCGTTGGTTTCCTCTACATCTTTGGCCCGGTAATAATCATCACTGCGGGGCAGCATACCGGTGTCAAACAGAGAGGCTGTCTGCTCCTCATTCAGTGTGGAGCCTTCGATCTTATTGGAGTTGTAAGCCAGCGTCCGCTGGGTATAGGCGTAGATACCGGAGCGGTCAAATTTCTTCCGCTCAATCCGGAAACGCCGGATCAGTTCTTCGTTCTTCATAGGAAATCGCTCCTTCTTATTCTCAATGAGTCTATTTTACCATACTGCCTCGACAAGATACAGAGGGGATTTTCTGTCGGATCTGACAGAAATCTCAAGCCTGGGATGCAGGCTATCCGTTGGGGATTTGTAGCTCCAGTTCCGCAATCTGCCATTCCATCCAGTCTCCATGAACGACAGCAGTAGCAGACCAACCTTCCAGAAAGCTGTATTCCCGGTCAGAATCTTCTTGTTCTACCCCGTCCAGGGCGCTTTCATAGGCAGCTTTCATTGCTGCGTACACTTCCTCGTAGTCGGTGCTGACGATGGGATCTGTCAGACCGTCCGTATACCCGTGTAAAACATAAATCTTTATCGGTGTATTTCCTTGCGTATTCTTGCGGACATTTGTCATCAGGCGGCCTCCTTTTCACATCCGGGCCAGGTAATATGGCACTCACATTCGGTCAGCTCCGGATCGTGCTTTAAAGCTCCGTAAACTGCCTCCCGCTCTTTGGCGGAATCATATTCTTTATCCAGCTTGATGATTTCTGGCTGGATAGCCGGATCATTTGCATAAGAGGCGGTGACAATGCCATCCTCGATGACCAGCACCAAACGGGGCGCCGATTCTGTATGCGGGCGCAGTTCACCGTTTAAAATCTGTTTCTCGATTGCATCGATCACGTTCTCCATCGTAACATGATAGGAAACATTGCTGTCCTCCAGTTTCTCATACAGTTCATAGGCTGTACACAGGATATCTGTCTCATGTTCCAGTGTCTGATAAGGAAGGTTACAAAGTCCGATCCTGTCTTGTCGCCGGTCTTCGCATTGCCCGATAAAATCCTGGAAAAAGCAGTGCTTTTTGTAGATTTCATGCGCTTCCCGTATTTGCGGAAAAGTTAGTGCAAAAGCGAGTTCTTCTGGTGTTTCATTTCTTTCTAATATCATAACTATTGTTCTCCTTTCTGAAGGAGGGCTGCGCCTGGCAGCACAGCATCCTCCTGTTTCCTGTAAATCAGTAATGTTCCCCGCAGATCCAGCGGCTGGTCTATCCATCCTCCGTCCTGGTAGATCTGTCTGGTCAGGGTATTATAGATGACCGGCGTTTTTTCAATATCCGCAAGGTCAGCCACCAGACAGGTTTCCCGGTCAATATAGGGCCAGAGTGCCGCTTCGATCTCTTCCCGCAGCTTCAGTGCCATCCGGTGGATCTTCGACACGTCATAGTCTCTGGTCAGGCTTTTGCCAATCTCCTTTGGCATCCGGGAGCGGTCAATGGCAGCCTGTACCACAGCTGTCTGTTCCTCCAGAGAAAAATTCGGATTGATCAGAAGGTGGTGGCAGGCGACCAGAAGGACAAATTCCTGGACGCTTTCCCGGATCTGTGCCTTCAGCTCCTCATAAGGAATACGGTATACGCTCTTTAAAGTTTCCAGAGGAACCCGTTCCCGGTTGAGCTTCAGGGTGGAGAGCAGCTTTTGCAGGCTGCTCCCCCGTTCATAAATATCAGTCAAGCGCACATCACCTCAATCTCTGCCGGACGGCGTGCATAGGTCAAATGGTAAACGGTGTTTTCAGTTTCAAATACGACTCCGTCCTGCGATACCTCCAGGATCTGCTGGACCAGGGAGGTAGACAGGGACCGGGAGCCTGTTAGGATCCAGGCCCGCTCATGCAGCCGCAGGGGCAGGCTGAGGGTGGCGGTCAGATGGATCTGTTTCTTTTTTACTGGCATAGTCGTGATTTTTTCATTCGTCATAAAAGAGTCACACCTCCATTCCATCCAGACTCCGTACTTTTCTGCGGAGGCGGTAGAACCGGCTGTGTACCCCATGGGAGGTAATATTACAGATCTCGGCAATTTCGTGGTAGGTGTAGCCGTCCGCCTGCAGATGGACCACCTGGCGCTCCTTCGGCGTCAGATAAGCCAGAAGCGCCAGCAGGCGGTTCCGGTCATCCATTGCCTCTGCCAGACGTTCCTGCCGGACAGGAAGGAAAACGTCCAGTTCAGCGGTATCTTCCTGATACTCTTCCAGATAAGCCCGGCGCATGGGACGGTTCTGTTTTTTCCATTCCGTTGCCAGTGCATCCCGCATGGCGATGCGGGCGATGGTGGAGAAGCGGTACTGCTGAAGTTCCGGTTTCTCCAGATAATCCTGTACGGCTTTCAGATAGCCAAAGACAGCGGTATCGTAGTAATCCTCGATATTCAGGTGGCGTCCGTTCAGATACTGATAGATAAAATCGTGGTGCTTCTCTGCGAAAATTCTCTGTTCTTCTGTTAATGGGTGCAATGCTTTCATAATCATTCGTCCTTTCTATTCATTCGGTTTGTATTTCCGGGTAATCATGTTTGCTATCAGGCGTGTGCAGTTACACTCGGCGCCCGATAAGCACCGTCCTGGCTCCGGGATCAGCAATAGCGCTGCTTTTTTAGAAGCCAGAGCTAAAGTGACCGGAAACAGTGCGGCAACCTTCCGGGAGCAGTCGGGAACTGGAGGGCAGAGGCCTGATTGAGAAAACATTTCTCTGCCCTCCTCGATAAGAGAGCGCAGTTCCTCTGTGATCTGTGCGCCTTCTGGCAGATAGCAGCCTTTGGATGCCAGGATGCAGTCAGTGCTGCTGATGGCAAGCCCGCAGCGGATGTTCTTATAGAGAGGCTCCAGGAAATCCCGAAGTTCTTTGGAACCGGTATTCCGGGGCGTACACTTCCGGATGCGGATGGTTGTCCCGTCCGTGGCAATCTCCAGGGTGCTGCCGCTGCGGATGCCTGTTTCTTTGCGGATATCCGCAGGGATGATGATGCGCCCCTGGGTATCCATGTTTCGTATCACGGCAATACTCATAAAAACCGTCCTTTCTTTTACGCCGGAACAGAAAAAGAAGCGGGGCTTCCGCTTCCTTTCCTGCATGGTTGTATCGTATGTTTCTATGCTGCGTATGGGTAAGGCTGCCGCTGCATCTGCTGGCGCTGGGCCTGCTGATTTGCGAGCATCTCTTTCCCGTTTGAGATCAGCGGCGGGGCAATGCAGCGCTCCCATTCGGTCACATAGGCATCCACCCGCTTTAAGAGCAGGTAGAGATCCATGTCCGTGAGCTGGATAAAGGCAGATTTGTCCATCTGGAAGCTGCCCGACTGCATATAGGAGCCGCCGTTTCGATTCTGTACTTTGATCCCCCTTCCGTTTATGATCTGGATCCGCCACGGGTTCTTCATTTCCCTGCCGTCGGATGCCCGAGCGTGCCTGGAAATGGAAAACTGCTGTGCGGTGGAGTACCCGTACTGATCGGGTTCCCCAAAGATCTTGCTGATACTCCATTCAAATTCCTGAAAGCCTGCGGTAAGGCGGGTGAGGAAAAACTGCACCTGCTCCGGGCTTAAATGGAACCGGGTGATGATATTGCGTTCCCCGGTGCCGTTGGAATAATCCTGGATAGACACGCCGATGAGCGAGTGAACCTTATGATTGTTCTCTGAGAACTCTCCCTTGGCGTGTATCTGTGCATAGCTGCCAGGCAAAGCGGCCCGCAGCCGGTCATGGAATGAAATCAGTTTTTTGTCATTCTGGACCTTACAGATCTGGTCCGATGCCAGATTCTGATAAGACTGGCTCATAAGTTATCCCTTCTTTCTATGATTTATTTGAGGTACTGTTTAACGAGGAGCGTCAGGTTTTTCGGCAGGTCATCCAGACGGGTAATGTCCAGAAACCCTTCCTGATAGATGCGCTGGATGGCATCCTTGTCCTCTCCAATGGCTGCCGCAAACAGAACAATATTCTGTCTGGCGTATTCCTTCTTGATTCCCCGCAGGTCCGCCTCTGCCTCCGTGCCGCGATAACCGGTATCGGCTGGCTGACCGTCGGAGATCAGGATCAGAAGTTTCCGGTTCTCCGGTCTTTTCGCCAGATGCTCTGCAACAAAGCGGAGCGCTGCGCCGTCCCGGTTGCCGCTGCGGTCTATCATATCCATCAGCCGGTAGCGGTCATTCTCGTCCACAGAGTCAAACTCCGCATAGGAATAGAGGGCTACGCCCCGGTAATCCGTGGAATGGCCATAGATGGTTACCGGGATCCCCAGGCTGACACAGAAGTCATAAAGGACAATGGCTGTCTTTCTGGCGTGAGTGATACGGTCACCCCAGCCCATAGATCCGCTTTCGTCAATCAGGAGCCCTACTGCCAGCCGCTGTTCATCGGCTGGGAGCCTGGTCCGGATGAAGAAAGAACCGTCCTGGTGATGAAAGGAGCGCATATCCAGCCGCCGTCCATACAGAAGGTTCTTCTGCTTTCTGCCTTCCGCCTCCTCTTTTAAGAGGGGCAGGATGGAACTCTGCAGGCGCTTGGAAGCCCGGAGAAGAGGAGGTGCAACTTCCTCATACTGCCGGATCAGCTGGTCTGGGATGTCCTGAACCCGATGAATGGTCACATGGATACCGGCATGGGCATTTCCGTAATGGATATCATTTGCTGCTTTCTGTAATTCTTCTGTCAGCTGCTGCTCATAGGCTGCCTGTGCTTTTTCTGTTGCGGCTTCATTTAAGACACGGGCAATATCTGATGCCGCATCCTCATAGCCGGTGCCGGCATACTGGGATGCGTAGGTTACGCCCGGATCATTGCCGTCTAAAATAGCGCTGGTCTTGGCAAGGGCAATCCGCCCGCCTTCCTCCGCCATCACTTTTTCCGCTTCCTTTAGGCTTTCCTGACGGCCTTTGGAAGAAAAGAAATCTGCGTCTTGCGGATCGGTGCCTGCGCCTCCTTTGGCGGCAGGGATATTCTTTACCTCTCCACCGCCTTTTCCCAGAGGAATGGGCGTGCCGCCTGCAATCTGCTGATCCAGAAGATCCTGAAGCTCCTCTGTTGCTTCCGTTTCATCCTGGTGTTCCAGCTTCTCCCGCATTTCTTCTACCAGCGGTTTGATAAAGTCCCAGAACAGGACAAGCAGGCAGTTTGTCGCAGTCAGCCGTTCTTTGATCGATGGTGCTTCCAGCGCCGTGTCGATATACTCCATACCATCGGCCAGCACATCCAGGTATTCGCTGTCGCTGTGGAAGCGGTTACTGATGGTGCCGGACCGGCAATAAGCCAGAAGCAGGTTGGAGGCAATCGTAAACGGCTGGTAGTTCCGGCTGAGCTGTTCGTGAAGATCCGGGATCTGCTCCAGCATCCGCAGGTTATTGAGCTGGATACCCTTTCGGAAGCTGCCGGGAAAGGCAGCACACATCCTTGCTTCAATATAGATGTCTTCCAGGATGTTCTGAAGAGAAGCCGCACAGGTCTGCAAGGTCAGAGATACGGCCTTGTCCTTTTCCTGCAGGGCGTCCAGGATTTCCGTCTGGTTTTTCTGATAGGCCGGCAGTTCTACGGAAGGATCTTCCGGGTAAAAAGAGCCGTTCCCCAGGTTTGTCAGGTAAAGGTTCCGGGTGGTGAAATCCGTAAACAGAAGATGTGCCGTCTCATGTCCGGTCATCCCTACCAGGCTCAGCGCCCGCAGGAAGCGGGACGGAAAGCTCTGGGTAACATGGTTTGCCGCATTCAGGTAGATCTTATAAGAGTCTGTGTAAGCCAGTGCCGCACCATCAGATTCGTCCCAGGAAATCAGTGCCTGCAGACCGTAGCAGTAACGCCCGGTAGCAGCACGTGCCTGGGAGGTCAGATACTGATGGAAGGCAGAGGACGTAAAAAATTCCTGATCGGTAATGGAAGATTCCTCTTCCCGGATCATCTGCTTTAATTTTTTCTGGTTACTGTTCAATCTTCTATTTCCTTTCTGTGAGATTTTTTGTCAGCAGGTCTTCCACGGAGCAGCCGTAATAATCTGCCAGTTTCAGGACAGCATAGGCAAGCGGAGTGGCCCTGCAGTTTTCGTAATTCATAATGGTTTTTGGCGGCAGGTGTAAGATCCGTGCCACCGCTCTTTGGGAAAGCCCGCCCTGAGATTTGCGTAAGTAGGACAGGTTTTTTGCAAGAAGTGCATACATTTCTGGTTCTGTAAGAGGCGTTTTACCCACTGGCTTGCCTCCTCTCTTTTCAGGATGGCAGGACAGTATCCAGACAGCTTTCCTCAACCTCCGCACGGCTGATCGCATCTGCCGTAGCAGAAGGCAGGATGGTGTAATGGGCCGCCTCCCGGATATCGCCGCAGACCATATAGGACTGCACCCAGGAAATCAGTTCCCGGACACCGCAGCATCCATCTGTGATCAGGTTTTCCCGACAATATTCCGAGATGGAGTGGACAATCCGTGCCATTGTCTGAACGGTCTTTTTCTCTTTGCAGCCGGTAACGCCAAGTACACGTTCCACCAGTGTCTCATCATCCGGCTCCATCAGGTCGATGAGCACACTCATACGGGAGATTACGGACTGGTTTAAGGGCTTGCAGCCTGCATAGTCATTGTTTGTTGTTACGACGATCACCATATCCGGATGCCGCTGTACCGTTTCACCGTTGGGGAGAAACACACTGTTGCATCGGTCCATCAGGGAGTTTAATCCCACTAGCACACCGGGATTTGCAATGACCGTCGGCTCCTGTATCTCAATCAGGTATCCGTTCCGTATTGCTTCCACCAGCGGCGTATCCACGTAGCGGAAATGCTGCTGGCTGGTTTTGGAGGCATAGTATTCGTGCATTTCATTAAAAATAGTATCAATGAGCTGCTTGTAGACCTGATCTTCTGTAACATTTTCATCGTAGGTTCCGGTCAGTTTTTCATAGGCGCTTGCCGGGTCCAGCATGATATCCTGGAAAGACGGATACTGCCGCTCCAGGGCAGTGCGTTTCCCGTCCACATCCGGCAGGATCTGCCCGAGCAGATCGAATACCTCTGTATTTGCGGAACAGGTCAGGCACCGGTAAGGAAGATGAAGCCCGGAAGCAACTGCTTTGGCTCCTTCCGTTTTTCCCGTACCGGCAGGGCCACGAAGGAGAAAGTTCCGCATGGGCTGTACCGTGTCCGTAGTGACTTTTGCGTGTTCACAGATCCGTTTGACTTCCTTCGGGATGATATACCAGTCCGGCAGTACCGGGACGGTCAGTTCCTCCTCCGGAGTCAGTACACGGGCAGGTGACAGGATATACTGTCCCACAAAATCCGCTTTCGCTATGACTTCCGCTTTCTTCTTAAAGGTGTTGCCGGGTTTCAGTACCTGGAAAGCCCCGTGGATGATTTCCGTAGGCGCATAGGTTCCCGTTTGAAGAGCCAGCGGCTTCAAAAGCGGGATGACACCATTGGCAGCAATATCCGTGCGGATTCCTCCCGTTGCGAGCGTATCACTGTATCGGATCCGGCGGTAAGCATTGTCACAAAGGACAGCCGCCGTTTCTGCCGCCTCGTCCATGTCCGGATAACCGGCTGCACGGTATTCTTTTAACTGCTGGTATTTCTCATTGAACTCCTCATCGGAAAGAAACGTAGGCATCAGAGCGAATAACAAAGCAGTTCCTGTATTCTCGGAATCTTTGAATACATATTTCTCCGGTGTATTTTCTGTATCCGGCGGCACCGTGTACTTCCCGGCAATAAATTTCCCGTTTGCAGGGTTATAGACCACCACATGAAGTTCTCCGGTACGGCTGGGATATTCTGCCACTGTATAGGTATTGGTCTGGCTCCCGATTGCGCCCAGTTCCTCTGCCGACTTCCCGCCTGCGGACTCCTCCAGTTCCATGTAGGTCAGGACGGCCTGCAGGGTAGCCGCATGGAGGGTGCTTCTCTTCTGCGGCTGGGTACAGTATTTGGATGCGATATTCTTAAACACGGCGTCATCCGTATAGTCTTTGAAAGGGTCCGGGAGCGTGCGCTGGAAGGTCCAGCTCTCCACTAATTTTCCTCTTGCCATCGTTGCTTTTCCTCCTTATGCCCAGGTGATCTCTACTGCGTTTTCTGTTTCTGCCGCTTCCAGTTCATCATCGGCAAACACCTGCAGGAGTGCAGGCCAGTAGGCTTTCGGCGGGAAATGCTCCAGCTTTCCCTTTACTTCCGGCTCCTTCCCGTTGAGGATATAAACATCCCCCTGTTCTCCGATGAACAGCTTCTGGTGTCCTTTTGCCTGCAGGTTCCCGATCATTTCCACAAGGAATGGTTTCCCGATCAGGGAGTACCAGGACGCAGGATCAACCTTTGGCGTATCCGGGGATGCGGCTTTGTCGCCTTTCCGTTTCAACGCAGAGACAGTCAGCATCTGAAGATGCAGGCTGCCGTATTCATCCATGGACACTTCCGCAAAGTTATGGTCACCGGTGTTTCTGGTGGATAAGCGGATCGCATCTCCATCCAACAGGTGGGAAAGACGCAGGGGTTCTGCAAATTCCCAGGTGGCTTCCGGAAAAGCAGACTGAAGTGTGTCTGTGATCTGATAGCTGATCTGCCGGATCAGGATGGTTTCCAAATCCGAGTTCCCGTTTCCAGTATCTGTTGCCCTACCAGCCGGGATCTGGAGCTTCCGGAGTCCGGAAGCAAGCGGAGGGATGATAAGGATTGCTAGGGAAACAATGACTCCCGCAGCGGCAATACCAGTCATCAGATAGGACTGGCTTCCCTTTGGAAGCAGAAATGCCGCCGCAAACAGGCACAGTACAGTGATCTGTAAGATCTTTTTGATCGTTCTGGTTTTCTTTGCTTTCATGTAAATTCTTCCTTTCTTCCTAAACTTGCTGTGCCGCACCCGGGAGAGCCGATGATCGGCGCTCTCCTGGATCCTGTGCGGACACAAAAAAAGAACTGCCTGTACGGAGTAGTCTCCGGGTGCAATTCTCTACATGGATCGTTTCTTATGTGATTTTTTGTGTTCAGCATCAAGCGACAAAGGGAAGTGTCTCTGCCTGCTGTTCTGTAACCTGGGTAAACCCATCTCCCGGATAGCCTCCCTGTGTTCCCGGAGCTGCCCCGCTTGCAGGAGCATAGCCGCCGGAAGGCTGCTGGTTCGGATTGCCCTGTGCGTAATTGGGTGCGTTTCCAGGATTTGGAGTATAGCCGTTCTGGGGCTGTCTGTAACCGTTCTGTGGTACGTTCCCCTGTGGAGTAGTTGTTCTTCCCTGTCCTCCCCGTGCATATCCATTCTGGTTTTGCGGTGCGGCGCCTGTAGGAGCATAATTGCCGGCAGGAGCACCGGATGCCTGTGGATAGCCGCCCTGTGCAGGTGTCGGGTATCCGCCCTGCTGATTGGGAACAGGAGCTCCTCCGGGCTGTCCATAGCCGTTCTGAGGAACGCCTCCAGGTACACCGGGATTGGCTCCATTTGCATCGTCATAAGTCATAGGTGCAAACTGCCAGTCTTTGACAACCACGCTGGGGCCGGAGTTCGGTTTCCCCTGGTTTTTCCCTTTCTGATGAATGAAGGGATGCAGCTCCAGCTCTCCAATGATAATCAGACCGGTTGACTTTTTTACTCCTGCTTTGATCAGGCGGTCTGCTAGAAATGAATTGAAATAGCAGGAATAAAATACAGTTTCTTTCTTTCCGTCTGCTCCCCGCTGGGGGCAGGAGATGTCCAGAGTCGTATAGGTCGTGTTGCTGTTCTTTGCCTGCATGATCTGAGGATCCGATGTTGGCCTCCCTGGTAAAAAGATGATTGCTGACATAGAAATTCTCCTTTCTGCCTCTTTGGGCGTTAAAATAAATAATAGTGAAAATAAAAAAAGTGCCATTACAGTGCCGTAAAAAACGGCATTATAATGACACGATTTTCCAACTTAAACAGCATGTGTCCTGGGTGAATAGCCCAGACTCCCATTTCGGGATAACACAAGAACTCAAATACAAGATTATAGTAGCACAAGATATAGTGGGTGTCAAATGGAAAGAAACGATATATTGATATTTTAAAACCAAAGGTATTGTTGAGAAAATATAGAGAAGAACTTAAGAAGTGGTCGCTGGGGTCTTGAAAAAAATAGTCAACGTATTAGAATAGAATTGACTAAAACAGTCAAAGGAGGTCTAAAAATTGTCTGCGGAGAAGTTTGAAGAATTACCGTCTGAAAAGAAAATGCGGATTATAAACGCAGGACTGGAATGTTTCGGGCAATACGGATATAAAAAGGCAAACACTGATTTGATTGTGGAAAAAGCAGGAATATCTAAAGGACTGTTATTTTACTACTTCAAAAATAAAGAAACCTTTTATCTTTACTTGTGCGATTTTTGCAGTAAAGTTTCTTTGGAAGCAGTAGATGTAGCGAAAATGAGTGCCATAACTGATTTTTTCGATATGTTGGACTTCGGGATAAGAACCAAATTGAAAATATGGTCTGACTATCCTTATATGTATGATTTTTCGTTGCGGATGGTTCTTTTTCAAGACGAAAAAGTTTCGGCTTCGGTTAATGATTATCTCGCTGAAAATTTTAATACCACATTCGATGAATACTTCAAGCACATTGACTTTTCGCTATTCAAAGAGGACATTGATCCGAAGTACATTTACAAAATGTTTTCGTGGTTATCCGAGGGTTATCTGTCTGAAAAGCATCGAACCAATCAACCGATTGTGTTTGATGAGGCTATTGCGGAATTTGAAAAATGGAAAGCAATGATTAAACAGATTAGTTATAAAGAGGAATACCTATGAAGATGATTGAAGCACACAACTTGACAAAAGATTATGGAAACCATAGAGGCATTTTTGATTTAAGTTTTACTGTTGACCAAGGAGAGGTTGTTGGATTTCTGGGATCAAACGGTGCGGGCAAAACAACGACCATAAGACACTTGATGGGTTTTATCCATCCCCAGCAGGGTATATCTAAAGTATTTGATATGGATACGTTCTCTGCGGCAAAGCAAATACAGTCAAAGGTTGGCTATTTACCGGGAGAAATATCATTTTTGAATGATCGAATGACTGGCAATGAGTTCATCCGATTTATGATGGAAATAAAAGAGAATGTTTCCGCAGAACAGGTTCGACACCTCGTAGATTACTTTGAATTGGATACTCGTATCAAGATCAAAAAAATGTCAAAGGGGACAAAACAGAAATTAGGGTTAGTCGTTGCATTTATGCACAATCCATCTGTGTTAATCTTAGATGAACCGACCAGCGGATTAGACCCTATTATGCAAAATAAGTTTGTCGAGCTTATAAAATCAGAAAAAAGCAAAGGCAAAACGATATTTATGTCATCCCATATTTTTGAAGAAGTTGAAAATACTTGTGATAGAGTGCTGATGGTTAAGGATGGACACTTGATTGCCGATAAAGGTATCCAGAGTATTCGAGATACGAACAAAAAACATTACACGATTACCTTTGCAACCCCTGAACTTGCAAAGACATTTACACAGGTTCATGCTGGCAGTACATTCGATGGAAATTACAAGGTATCTTTTCTGCTGGATAGCTCTGTCAATGATCTTGTGCATGAGTTAGTACATTACGATGTGCAGGATATAGCAGTAAGAAACCAAACAATCGAAGAAGTATTTTTGCAGTATTATGGAGGAACCAAAGCATGATCCGCTCATTGATGAAGCAGGAAGTAAAAGTAAACTACAAATTATATATTGTTTTTTTGAGTATCATCGCAATGTATGCTGTCACATTGGTGGCAATGTATGACCCATCGCTAAAGGACAGCCTGAAATCATTAGAGGAAAGTATGCCGGTTGTTCTTGCTGCTTTCGGAATGCAGGATATGGGGACGACCTTGCTGGATTTCATCATTACATATCTGTATAAATTTGTTTTGATTGTTACACCGTTCATTTACAGCATCGTAATGTGCTATCGCCTACTTGCAAAGTATGTGGAAAATGGATCACTTGCCTATCTGCTAAATTCAAAGCATGGAAGAACGAAAATTGTTTTAACACAATGGGTCAATCTATTTTTGGGGTTAGTCGTGATGATCTCATTCAATACAGGATTGATGATTGTATGCTGCTCCATGATGTTCAAAGGTGCGTTGGATATACCCCGGTTTTTAATACTCAATTTAGGCTTGCTCGTCCTGCAATTATTTATTGCGGCGTTCTGCTTTATGTTTGCTTGCTTATTCACTGATGTTAAATATTCAATCGGCTGTGGGGCCGGGGTTATTTCGTTGTTCATCATAATGCAGATGTTTTTTTCCGTATATGATAGTGCCAAAATTCTTCTGTACTGCAATCCATTGAGTTTGTTCAACCCACAGCAGCTTATCAATGGAAATATTGTTTCGGTTATTAGTCTTGTGGTTTTGCTGGGATTAACTGCTATTTTCCTGATTATTGGATTGCTGGGATTTAGACGAAAAGATTTAGCACTTTAAGAAAATATATCTATTTCCTGCCGGACAACGGCAAAAGAAAAAGCCGTTGTTCAGCAGGCAAACGGATGGTTACAGAGCAAAAAATAATGGAGGTGTAAACTATTGCCTGAGAACATCAAATGAGATGCCGTGTTCCAGAGTATTATTGACACATGGCTACCCCTGATTGGAGTGGTTGCCGCAATCATTGTAATTGTTGTGATCGTCCATGTGATTAAGAAAAAGGGGAAATAAATCACTACGAATAATTGAATAGGTGGCAAGCAATGGAGCAAATCGAAATCATCCTTCGCTTCACGGATACAACTGGTAAAGTAACAGAGCAGCTTCTGACTAAATTCAATACAGAGAAACCAGCGACAGGGAATGATAAGGTTCTCCAGTATTCCGGTCTTTGTATTGATCCGATCCAACATCAGGTTTCTTACGAGGGGAACACACTTCCTCTTACAGAGACTTATGAATTTCAGACTCTTGCTTATCTTGCCAGTCAGCCAGGGAGAGTCTATACGAAAGAACAGATCTTTCAGGCAGTCTGGAAGGAAGAACCTGTGGATGTGAGCAGTGCTGTCTTTTGCATCATAAAGAATATCCGACAGAAGCTGCGGAAGGTTACAACAAAAGAATATATCCAGACCGTTTGGGGAGTCGGATACAAGTTTGTTGATGTCCCAGGGGAGTGATCCCCTGGGATGTTTTCAGTATGAAGGTATGCTCATATTCTAATTTTAATAGCATGTGTCCTGGGTGAATGGCCCAGACTCCCATTTCGGGATGACACAAAAACTCAAATACAAGATTATAGTAGCACAAGATATAGTGGGTGTCAAATGCAAAAGCAAACTAGATATAGATTTGCCGGGCGGATATATCCAGACTGTGTGGGGAGTCGGATACAAATTTGTGGATGTCTCAGGGGAGTAATCTCCTGGGGTTTTCATATATGATTTATGGATTGCTCTAATGTCGGAAAGTAATATTCATAAGTCTGTAGATAGTTAAAGTTAGAGATTGACAAAAAATGTTCCTCATAGTATTATTTGGAACTGAGATGACACCTCTTGAGAAGGAGATAAACCATGAATTTTCATTTGACTGATCGGAGAAAAAAGAAAATCAACTCTGTACAATCCATTCCGATGAAACATTGTACAGAGTATAGCGTATAAATAACGCAGTTAGATTTCATCGGAAAGCCAAGGGAATACTATATCCATTTTTAGAAATTGGCTTTCCGTGTAGCTATGATGTGTATAAGGCTATAGGCAATGTTTTGTCTGTAGCCTTTTGTTATTTTGGATTACCATATTAAAGGCAGAAGGCGGATACCATTTGTATCATGACTTTCTGCCTTTTTTATTTTTTTATGTAGAAAGGAATCAAAGAAATGAGTTTATTAGAAGTTGAAGGATTATCACATTCTTTTGGAGAAAATACGCTTTATAGAAATGCCAGTTTTACATTGAATAAAGGAGAACACATTGGTATTGTTGGACAGAACGGGACAGGGAAAAGCACTTTAATTAAAATCTGTATAGAAAAGATTATACCTGATCATGGACGGATTATCTGGCAGCCGGATATTACGATTGGGTACTTAGACCAATACGCAGAAATCGACCGTACAGTGACGATGAAAGATTTTTTGAAATCAGCGTTTGCAAAGTTGTTTGAGATGGAGGCGCAGACGATACAGTTATATGAAAAGGCTGCTGAGGGAGATTTAAGAAGCATGGAGCTTGCCGCTCGTTATCAGGAGCAGCTTGAAACACATGACTTTTATTCTATTGATACTGCGATAGAACGTGTCGCAAATGGATTAGGGTTGCTTGCCATTGGTCTTGAACGATCCATTGCGGAAATGAGTGGAGGCCAACGAGCCAAGGTGATTTTAGCAAAGTTATTACTTGAAAAACCAGATGTATTATTATTAGATGAGCCGACTAACTTTTTAGATAAAGAGCATATATCATGGCTGGCAGAATATCTATCTAATTTAGAAAACGCTTTTTTAGTTGTTTCCCATGATTTTAGCTTTCTGGATAAGGTAGCGAACCGCATTTGTGATATAGACAACAATACGATTACGAAATACTATGGCACATATTCTGAATTTTTGCGGAAGAAAACCTTGCTTCGGGAAGATTATGTAAGACAATATGCAGCCCAGCAAAAGAAAATTAAAAAGACAGAAGAATTTATACGAAAGAATATAGCGGGAAGAAAAGCAAAAATGGCAAGGGGACGGCAAAAGCAGCTCGATCGTATGGAGAAATTGGAGGCGATAGATCAAAAAGAGATTATCCCCTATTTCCATTTTCCTGTTTTGCCCTTGACGAATACGGAACATCTTCTTGTGAAGCATTTGGCGGTTGGCTATCATTATCCTGTATTGTCAGATATAGAATTTAGTATTATGGGAGGGCAAAAAGTTGTTATTACAGGATTCAATGGAATTGGAAAATCAACCTTGTTAAAAACCTTAATCGGGAAAATCCCGTTAATGCAAGGGAAGTTTAAATTCTCCGATCAGGTTACGATTGGATATTTTGAACAGGATTTATTATGGGATGAACCAGAAAAGACACCAATACAAATTGTTTCCAATGCTCATCCCGATATGGTAATCAAAGATGTCCGTAAACAGTTAGCACGTTGTGGAATATCAAGCAAACACGCAATGCAGCCTGTTGAAACATTAAGTGGAGGAGAACAGGCAAAAGTAAAAATGTGCCTGCTGACTTTAACACCTTGTAATTTTCTAATTTTGGATGAACCTACAAATCATCTGGATGTACAAGCAAAGGAAGCTTTGAAAACAGCACTTATGGATTTTGCTGGAACTGTATTAATTGTATCACATGAGGAAGATTTTTACCGCGACTGGACTCAGAAAGTAATTAACGTTGAAAGAAATTAATTCAAAAATATGATAATAATTGGCAGGTGGCAGAGCGATGGAGCAGATCGAAATCATCCTACGTATTACGGAATCATCTGGAAAAGTAACAGAACGGCTTCTGGCAGAATTTGATGCCATACAAACTGTAAAAGAGAAGAAGGGAGGTGATTAACTATTCCGGACTTTGTATTGATCCGATCCAACATCAGGTTTCTTACGAGGGGAGCGCACTTCCTCTTACAGAGACTTATGAATTTCAGACACTTGTTTATCTTGCCAGTCAGCCAGGAAGAGTCTTCACGAAAGAGCAGATCTACCAGGCAGTCTGGAAGGAAGAGCCGGTGGATGTAAGCAGTGCTGTGTTCTGTATCATCGGGAATATCCGCCAAAAGCTGCGGAAGGTTACAAAGAAAGAATATATCCAAACAGTGTGGGGAGTCGGATACAAATTTGTAGATGTCCCAGGGGAGTGAGCCCCTGGGATGTTTTTATAAGTATGTTTTAAGATTATCAGGTGGCTGCAGGAGAATAATAAACGCTGTTGTTTTCCGGTTTGTTCGTGCATAAATGTTAGTTGATGTATCCATAACTTCTTTATATAATAACTATCATAGACAAACAAAACAAGACAATCAGGAATAGACGCCGGATGATTTGGAGGAGATTTACAATGAACACTGTTTTGATTATAGATGATGACAAAGAGCTTTGTGCGTTAATTAAACACAGTGTGTTATCGGAAAATATTGAAGCTGACTGCTGCAATACGGGAAAAGAAGGATTGATGAAGCTGAAAGAGAAGGATTATCAGTTAGTGATACTGGATGTAATGATGCCAGGCATGGACGGCTTTGAAACACTGGAAGAAATCAGAAAGGAAAGCAGTCTGCCCATCTTGATGTTTACATCAAAAAATGATAGCGTTTCTAAGGTGCGTGGACTACGGGCGGGAGCTGACGACTATTTAACGAAGCCCTTTGATATGGATGAGCTGATAGCTCGCATTATTTCATTGATTCGCCGGTATACCCGGTTTAATCAGTCAGAGGGAACTCCACAGCAGCTTGATTTTGACGGCCTGAGAATTGACATTGATAATCGTACAATAATCACGGTAAATGGTACATTTGAACTTCCACCCAAGGAGTTTGACGTACTTTTATTTCTTGTTAAATATCAAGGGAAAATATTAACGAAGCAGAAAATTTATGAAGAAGTATGGGGAGAAGAATATTGCTATGATGACAGCAATATTATGGCGATTATCAGCCGTCTCCGAAAAAAACTGGAAGAAAATCCGGGACATCCGAAATATATTCAGACGATAAAAGGAATTGGATATCGCTTCAATAAGGAGGTGTGATCTTTATGAGACTGGCTGTGGTTATATTAGCCATGATTGTTGTCATTTCTGGTTTAATATTTTATTTTGTGATCAGACGTATACGGAAACAGATTGATGAAATGGCTGAAGTATTGGAAGATATAAAGAATGGAAATGGAAATAGGCGTATTCTGTCAGAAACACATGAAATCGTTGCACCACTTGCATATGAAATGAATGACATCATTACATCCTATGAAAATAGATTGTCTGCATTCCGGGAAACAGAAGAGAATAACAGGCAGTTGATGACAAGCCTTTCTCACGATGTAAGAACACCATTAACAACACTGATTGGATATCTTGACGCTGCTCAGAAAGGTATTGTTACAGGAAGAGATAAAGATGACTACATCGAAACTGCCCGTCGGAAAGCTCATGACCTGAAAGATTATATAGATGTTCTTTTTGATTGGTTTAAACTGAACTCTGATGAATTTGCTATTACTATGAATCAGGTTGAAGCTGTTGAGTTAACAAGGGATATATTGATCGACTGGATACCGATATTTGAAGATAAGCAGATTGATTACAGTATTGATATTCCTGAGCAGCCGTTCCGGGTAAATCTTGATTCAGATGCATATTTACGGATATTAAACAATCTTATACAAAACGTGATTTCTCATAGTCATGCAGATAAAATAGGTATCAGTTTATCAAAGCAGAATGATAAGATAGCAATTCTTGTAAGGGATAATGGTATTGGAATTGGCAAAGAAGATCTGAAGCATATTTTTGAACGTCTGTATAAGTGTGATAAAGGACGCTCAGAAAAAGGCAGCGGACTTGGTTTGTCTATTGCATATCAGCTTGTCGAAAAAATGCACGGATCGATAACCGCAGAAAGTGAACAGGGGAGAGGAACTGTTTTTCAGGTACTCTTTCCTCTGGCTGATTAAAGTCCTCTCCTCAAGGTGAGGACTTTCGAAGCTTTTAGGCTTGAATTGCAAGGTTAATGCAAGGTTAATGCAAGGTTTATGCAAGACCAGAGGAGTATAATACCCTGTAAAACTAGGAGGTATTCATATGAGCAAGTACATCATTGAAACAAATCATCTTACAAAACAGTACGGCACACAAAAGAGTGTAGCTGACTTAAATATCCATGTAGAAAAGGGAAAGATTTATGGACTGCTCGGAAGAAATGGAGCCGGTAAGACCACAACAATGAAAATGCTTCTTGGGCTGGCACAGCCAACTTCCGGAGAAATAACTATCTGGGGAAAACCATTGAAAGGAAATGAAAAGAAAATATTACCAAGAATAGGCAGTCTGATAGAAGCCCCAGGATTTTACCCTAATCTGACGGCTACTGAAAATTTACGTATTTTTGCAACTCTTCGAGGTGTACCGAATCGTCATGCAATTAAGGATGCTTTAGATTTAGTGGGACTTCCATATAAAGATAAAAAGTTATTTTCGCAGTATTCTCTGGGAATGAAACAACGTTTAGCGATTGCGCTTGCGATCATGCATGATCCGGAATTGTTAATCTTAGACGAACCGATTAACGGTCTTGATCCCATTGGAATTGCAGAAGTACGTTCTTTTATCCGTCAGTTATGTGAAAAGAAAGGGAAAACAATTTTAATTTCGAGTCATATTCTTTCAGAAATTTCCGTGTTGGCAGATGATATTGGAATTATTGATCATGGAGTATTATTAGAAGAAGAAAGTCTGGCTGAATTGGAGCAAAAAAGCAGTAAGCATATTCGATTTACTGTTTCTGATACAGCTCAGGCGGCAAGAATTTTAGAACGTGTTTTTTATGAAAAGAATTTCTCTATACAGGACGAGCATAATCTGCAGATTTATAATCTTGAATTGCCAGTCAGCAAGATTGTTGCCGTTTTTGTGGAAAATGGACTGGAGGTATCGGAAGCCCATACCTGTGAGGAAAGTCTTGAAGATTATTTCAAGCGTGTAACAGGAGGTGAAGGAATTGCTTAAACTGGTTTACTGTGAGTTTCTAAAGCTAAAACGCAGAAAATTTATTCTTTTAACAATTATTGCGGCTGCTTTATTTCCTATTCCAATGACTATGTTTGCAGCAAAAAGTAATCTGGGGTTTAATTGGCTCTACTTGAATATAGGAGTATATGGGTATTTTTTGTTGTTGCCAACAGTTTTAGGTGTTTTAGGTGCTATCCTGTTTTTCTCTGAAAAAAATAATGGAACGCAAAAGAATATTGATACAATTCCTATTTCTACTGCGGCATTAATTGTTGCAAAGGTGCTTACATTATTGATATTTTCAATTATATATTCCCTGGCAACTAACGGGGCCACATTAATTGGAGGCATAGTGATAGGAAGCATAGATCGGATTTTTTATCGCCTTTTCATAGGGCTTATTATTGGAGCTTTGGTGGCAGTTTCTGTCTTGCCCATTGTTGCCGTCGAATGTCTCAGCAAAAAAGGCTATATTTTTTCAATTATTATTTCGTTTGTTTATTCAATCGCAAGTTTTGCTATTGTTTTTGCTATGGCAAATATATTATCGCCTCTGTCGGCCGTTTTTAGGTGGGCTTTGCCCCATATGACTACAGGTCCTACTTACGGATTAGATGATTGGTTTTTAAGCACTCCAGCTTGTGTTGGTGTCCTAATTCTAACTATTGTTGCTTCTGTTGGCCTTTCGATTGTCTTTAAGAAAAGACAAGAAGTATAGGGGGATAAAAATGTTGAGAATAATAAAGACAGAATTTTTAAAATATAAGCGATACAACATCCTTTGGATTGGAATAGTTTCCGTATTTTTTTCAATTGTCTTGGCAGCATTTCAATTAGCTGGCACGAATAACAGCATAGTAAGTTATACAGGATTGTCGGAGGGAGTCGTATGGAATCACTTTAGCCTGTTTCTTCCTTTCACATTCGCATTGGTAATAGGTTATTCAATTAACCGTGAATATACGGATTATACAATAAAGAATATTTTGGTCATCCCTATTTCAAAATTTGAGATGATTCTATCCAAGATTATAGTAGGTTATGGCTTAGTAATTGTTGAATGGCTGTTCAGCTTTGCTGTTACATTAATGCTTGCAGTCTTTATGCGGTGCACAGATATAAATATTATAGTTTGCATAACAAGCCTTAAACAGTTATTTATTGTAAGTACCTGCTGTTACATTGCAGTTCTTCCAGTTGTTATTATCTCTACAAAAAAACAAAATAAGTTTTTCTCTGGAGTAATATTTTCTTTTTTTTATGGATTTTGTGGAATTTTTCTTGCTGATGGGAATTTTATTAATTTATATCCGGTGACTACAGGATTAGTTCTCTCGAATTATACGCATGAAGAAAGAATAGTATACTCTCCGTTATTAAGCATTTGTGTGCTTGTTGTTATTTTAGTTTGTTCAATACTTCTGCTTAAAGTATTTAATACGAAGAAAAATGATATATAAATTACTTTTAAAAATATACAAATAATATTTGAAATAGGAGGAAGTGGATGGAACAGGTGGAGATTATCCTCCGCACCACGGATCCAGCTGGAGAGGTGACAGAACAGATCCTGGCGAAATTCGATACAGAGGATCCAGCGATAGGGAGTGATAAGGTTCTTCAGTATTCCGGCCTTTGTATTGACCCGATCCAACATCAGGTTTTTTACGAGGGGAACACACTTCCTCTTACAGAGACTTATGAATTTCAGACTCTTGTTTATCTTGCCAGTCAGCCAGGGAGAGTCTATACGAAAGAACAGATCTATCAGGCAGTCTGGAAGGAGGAACCAGTGGATGTAAGTAGTGCGGTGTTCTGTATCATCAGGAATATCCGCCAGAAGCTGCGAAAAGTTACTACAAAAGAATATATCCAGACCGTTTGGGGAGTCGGATACAAGTTTGTTGATGTCCCAGGAGAGTAATCTCCTGGGCTTTTTCCGTAGAAAATGGAAAACTATGAAAAGTTTAAAATCCGTATGAAAAATCAGGTAACTCCACCAAAACTCCATCTTTGTATGATACACTGTTGTCCAAATAGCGGAGGTGCTGCAATGTCAAAGACGATTTTGATTATAGAAGATGAAATTTCCATCCAGAACATTGTCCGGGCCTTTCTGGAGGATGCAGGATATACGGTGTTTTGTGCCGGTGACGGTCTGGAAGGGATTGAAATATTCCGGAAATGCAATCCGGATCTGGTGCTGCTGGATCTGATGCTGCCAAAGATTGATGGATTTGCGGTCTGTGAGATCCTGCGGAAAGAAAGCCGGACGCCGATCATCATGCTGACGGCACGGGATGATGACGCCAGCCAGATGAAGGGCTTTGACGCCCTGGCAGATGATTACATTACCAAGCCCTTTTCCATGCCGGTTGTGATGAAGCACATCGAAGCGGTGCTGCGCCGGGCTGAACAGGGCGGCGCTGCGCCCAATACCGTGATCCGTTATAAGGAAATCACAGTGGATACGGACAGCCTTACCGTCCTTGTGGGAACAGAAAGCGTTTCCCTGACCACCAGGGAATTTGAGATTTTGAAGCTCCTTCTGGAGAATCAGGGCCGGGTGGTGTCCAGAGAAAGACTGCTGGATACGGTTTGGGGCTACGACTATATTGGCGGCGAAAAAATCGTTAACACCCACATCAAGAACATCCGCAAGAAGCTGGGTGTGGACTACATAGAAACCATGAGAGGGGCGGGATATAAAATTGAGAAGGAAGATTAGTCAAAGCATTCAGGCCAAAACCTTCCTCAGTATGCTGGCGCTGCTGGTGGTCTGCTGTATCCTCATTTACGGCATGGTAATGATCTTTCTGCCGAGAAATTACCATACGGAGCTGGAAGGCCAGGTCACTTCCGATTTTTATGACTTGATGGCGGTCTTGGAGCAGAACGGCTGGGAGGCCAGCTCGGACAGCCTGATGGAATTTTCCATGAGGAACAACGCTTCGGTGAAAGTCAACGATAATTATGGGAACAACCTGTTCTCCGTGAATTTTGCCGACATGGAGAACATGGACACTTCTGCTCCCTCTATGAGCTGTTCCGCAACATTCCAGCAAGGTGGGCAGACCTACCATGTATTTGCCAATGCCGCCCTGGTCGCAGTGGCGCAGTCCTATGACATCCTGCTGAAGCTCATCCCCTTGATCGCCGTTGTGATTCTGCTGATCTCCGTCATGGGGGCGGTGGTTTGTTCCCGGTACTATTCCAAGCCGCTGGTTAGTATCAGCAACGTGGCGAAGCGAATGACCACCCTGGACATGACCTGGAAGTGTGAAGTCAACCGGCAAGACGAGATCGGTGTGCTGGCCGCCAGCCTGAATGAAATGGCCCAGCGTTTGAGCGATACGATGGACAGCTTGAAGGCGGCAAACTGGCAGTTGAAGAAAGATATTGAGCGGGAGCGCGAACAGGAAAAGCAGCGGGTGGAATTTTTCACCGCCGTCTCCCATGAGCTGAAAACTCCCATCGCCATCATCAAGGGGCAACTGGAGGGCATGATCTATCAGGTGGGCGAATACAAAGACCGCGATACTTACCTGCGCCGGTGTATGAAAACCACCAATGACATGGAGACATTGGTGAAAGAAATCCTTTCTGCGGCCCGGATGGGCGGCAGCGATTTCCACCTGGAGCGCACCGACCTGGACATCAGCCAAATGCTGCGAAAGGTCTGCCAGCAGTTCCGTGGCCGGATGGAGGATAAGCAGATGGAACTTCGCATGGACATCCAGCCGGAATACCACTACCAAGGGGACCGGCGGCTTATGGAGAAAGTGTTCACCAATGTGATCGGAAATGCCGTGGCATATTCGCCGGCGGGGGCGGTGATTACTGTCACCCAAAAAGACGAGGTGTTTTCCGTAGAGAATACCGGCGTCCACATTGCAGAGGAAGATTTGGAGCGTATCTTCACTCCCTTCTATCGGGTGGACAAATCCCGGAACCGGAATAGCGGCGGTAGCGGCCTGGGGCTGTATATCACCAAAACCATCCTCGACCACCACGAAATCATCCACAACATGGTCAATACGGAAAACGGTGTGAAGTTTACGGCGTTCCTATGGTGATGGCACCATATTATTATCCAAAAGCGTCGGATGCGTATCTCATGGGGTGGCACATCCGGCGCTTTATTATGGATTATCTATGCCTTTGGGTGGATAACAAGTTTATTTTCCGGTGCCATTCAGCCTAATTTCTTATGCTCGCAGCGCCTTTTGAATGTAAGCCTTTTTTTTACGGGAAGTTGCGTTATTGTTAATCTGCGTTGCTTGCCGTATGAGGGCTAATGTGTTACTTTGGATTTATCAAAGCAAAGGAGTGTAACGCACAATGTTTGGAGAAAACTTAAAAACTTTCAGAAAGCAAAAAGGCTTTTCACAGGAAGAATTGGCAACAAGGCTCCATGTAGTCCGACAGACCATTTCTAAGTGGGAGAAAAATTTATCTGTTCCCGACGCCGATACCCTTATCCGATTGGCTGAAATATTGGAAGTATCTGTCAGCGAATTGCTGGGGGCAAAAATTGAAAATGAAAATACCGCCAGTGATGTCGCAGAGCAGTTATCAAGGATAAATGAGCAGCTTGCAATCAAAAATCGCCGCTCACGCCGTATCTGGAAAATCGTTACCATTATATTGGCGGCTATCGTTTTAATAAACATTTTCATTGCCGTGTTTTTCAGCGTTCCAAACCTCAATGAAGGCATTCAGAGCAATCAGCCAGAGATAACCGATCAAATACAAAACATAGAGGAATGAATGGCAAAGCCAGCCGAACTATTCAACGATAAAATAAACACCACTTGTAAAACAAGCTGATCCGGGCTATCCTAAAGGACAGCCCATAAGAAAACGCCGGACGCGGCGGCCTGCTGGCCCTGCGCCCGGTGCTTTCTTATGGATTTTCCTCTACGCATTTAGAAGCCTTTGCTGGCGGGGATTGGATAATCTGACCTACTTACCTGCCGACTACGCCGGGAAAGTCTTACTACGGATGCGCTTTTAACGTCCTAAATGAGTAGACAAGAACGGGATTTTTTGTACCAGAATGGCTTTGCTTGCTGCTGCTTTAGATATGAAGTACAATAGATTTAATTGCTTGTTTCCTGCAGGTTGATTTTTCTTCAAGAAGTTAAAATATGCTCCATTGTTTTTTGGATTCCAGTTTTCTATACTATTATCAGGAGGTAGGGATAATGAAAGAAATCAATCTTGGCCGCATTCTGGTTGAAAACCGCCATAAGCGCGGGATTACCCAGGATGAACTGGCCGCATATATGGGAGTATCGAAAGCTGCTGTTTCAAAATGGGAGACAGGGGGTTCACTTAGATAAAGATACCACATCAATCCCACGCTGACTTTTGCTCAACCGATACAGCCGGAGGGCTGGATAACAAGAAAAGGCGGTATGCGCCCCGTGGAGGGGTAGCGTACCGCCTTTTCTTGTGGGGGTTTCCAAAGGGGGCAACGCCCCCATTTGGCACACGACTTTGCGAAGCAAAGTGTAGTGTGTTATACGCTCTGTCGGCGTTGCCGTGAAAATGCCGTTGCCGCCGGGGAGGGCAAGGGCATTTGAAGCGGCAGGAAAACAGGGCTGTGCTTGCGTGGCGTAGAGCCGTAAGCACAGGTCTGGTTTCAACAGCAGACTGGGCGTATATGAAAGCCCCCGTCCCTCGTCCTACGCTCCGACTTGTGGACAAAGTGTCCCGAAGTTGTGGCTACACTCCTGGAAAAGTAACAGGACAGCGGGCAACCGTCAAGGCTGAAATGAACGGGCTTACACCCGGCCTTGACCGCCACCCGCCGTCCCGCTGAATGGGTGAACAAGGCGACCAATTCCTCAAAGTGCTTGGCCGCTCTCTTTCTGATTTTGGAGTGTTTCTTTTCTCATAATTGAAATGGGCGGGAAGCCATTTTAGGGCTTTCCCGCCTTGATTGCCCATCAGCAAAGCCAGACGGGACGGTCAACGGCGGCGCATGAAATGCGCCGTTCATCTTGACCGTTGACTGGCTTTGCTATTTCTCTGATAAATGAAATTTCGATTTTTAGAAATCGTTTAAGATAGCAATGCGGCTCCACTTGAAATTTTTTCTTTTACTGCAAAAACAGCCTCTTGGATAGAATAGGTTGTCGTTTCTATAACATTCGATTCATATATCCCCAAATTACAAAATTGCTCCCACATTGTTTCTACTAATTCAACATTTGTTTTTCTGTCTAATTTTGAACGTTCCACAGCTCGTTTCATAGTTTCTTCTTTACTGGCTCTTAAAACAATATAGTGTACTTCATAATCTTCTCGAACAAGGGCTCTCCATGGTTCTAAAAACCACGGCCCGACAATTCCATCTACAATTACATCATATCCGCCGCGGGCATAGCGCTTTGCAGCTTCTAAAAAGGCTTCAATGACAACTAAATTTTGTTCGTTGGACTCTGGTAAATGCGGCGGTATTGCTCCTTTGCTTAAATAATGAAAGGCTATGTCACAACAAACAGTTGATAAATAGCCATTTTTATAGGGGAGTATCAGAACTCCCCTACAAACTGTTATTTGCAGTTATCTATACTCATTTGGAATTTCGATATGAAGTGTCTCACACAATAACTTCACATCATGTGCATCATTTTCATCAAACTCGTATCCCAGATGGAACATTACTTGACTATATGGTTCAATACAGGAAACCTCTATTTCCTCAATTCTTCCTTTACCCGAAAAAGTTTCTACCGGAAAACAATCCCCATCATAAAGAATTTCACCTTCGTCCGTATATTCAAAACAATGCAAATCAATAATTCTGTTTTTCAAATCTTCCCATACAGTATGGTTCAATGTTGTATATTCCATCTTAATCTCATAAAAGCCATTAGCTTTCATTATTTCTATAAAGTTCTGATAATCGTTCTTTTCTACAAAAATGTCAATATCATTATGGGCTCTTGACTGATATCCAAGAAGAGCATCTACACCCCAGCCACCATCAAGAAAGACTTTAATCTCCGCATCTATTGCAAATTGAAGAATCTGTTTTACATCTGTTATATTGACCATCTTATCATCTCCACAAATTCTAATTAGGCGACCAGAGGAACTGCTGGTCTGTTTGATAAATCTCTGCATTTAGCAGTTTTCAATGTTGCCAAAACGAAAGTTAAGAAGATGTTCCTTTTCTCCATGTCGCTTTCTTTGGCGTAATTTACAAGGTTATTCCACACAAGATAGTTGTTCAGATACTTGGTAGAAACACCGTTAAAGCCACGCATAAACCTCTTTAGCTGGCTATGGTAGCTATTGATATGTTGGATATTATAAATGCCTTTCTTGGCTTTGCCAGTCTTTAACTGCACAAGGTCAATGCCATTGGCATTTGTAAATCTCACATAGGAGTTCATCTTGTCCGTAACAAGAGTGGAATTGGTCTTAATCCTACCATCATAAATATGATGTAAATCTATTGTAGAAACTCTACCAGTATTCGTAATCTTGGAGATAGACAAGCCATTCCTATTAACCGCACAAGGAACACATACCTTTTCTTGGGACAAGCCTCTGATATGTGTAGAATGACCACGCTTATGAGCCTTGCGTGGCATAGCAAATGTCTTACTCTTGCTATGATTGCCCTTGTACGAGATGGCGAAAAAAGTTTCGTCAGCCTCAATAATGCCGTCAAGGGTAACATCGTCTGCCATATTCTGAAGTGCATCCAAAATCTTGTGTCTCCAAAGGAATGCGGTGTTTCTGTGAATCCCACAAGCAACAGCAGTCTTACGAATGGATAAGCCATTCATCATACAATCAATGTACTGCTCCCACACGGACAAGTCTTTTCTTGTACCAGACACAATGGAGTTCGTAGCAATCACGAAGGACTTGCCACAATCCTTACATACATATCGCTGTGTGCCATCTTTACGATGACCATTGCGAACCACATGGATACAGCCACAAAGAGGGCATACACGACCATTTGCAAAGCGTTCCTTTGCTACGAAATCTTCAATATTCAAAGACTTTACAAAGGCAGGACTTAAAAGCATTGTTTTAAGGCTTTCCTGCTCTGCGACAGTCAACTTACCGATAATATCTAATGCGTCTTTGATAGTAGGCATATCCAATTACCTCCTTCGGTGGTACTGTTTCTTACTATTATTATACGCTATTTCTCGTCAAAAATCAACCATTTGTTGTGACAGAGCCTAATGAAAAAAGTCGTCTGTGTGCATATGCACAGATTTATCCATGTTCGATTCTTTTGCGACAATCGACGCAGTTGTTGTCTTTCCTGTTCCCGGCGAACCTGTAATCACAATAATTCTTCCTTGATTCATCTACATTCTCCCTCGCAATTTAGATTTACCGCTCTCTTTCTGATTTTGGAGCGTTTCTTCTCTCAAGATTGAAATGGGCGGGAAGCCATTTTAGGGCTTTCCCGCCTTGATTGCCCATCAGCAAAGACGGGCGGGACTGTCAACGGCGGCGCATTTATGCGCCGTTCATCTTGACCGTTGATTGGCCCCGCTAACTTTGCTACTCTGTTCTAAGTAATTCCTCAATTTGTTTTTTCATATATTCTACAAGTGCCATCGCTTCCTTTTCTACTGTCTCCCATTCATCAGACAAATTTCCCAAATAAGCTTCCTTTGCCGTTGTTAGCAGGGGGGAAAATCTCTCCGGCAATTTTAAAATTACCCATTTTGCGGCAACATCTTTTGTCGTGATTTCTTCTGTTACTAAAGTAAACCACATTCGTGATAAGGTTAATAACACATTTCTTTCATCACCCTTAAAGCTGGAAATCAAACCAGGTAAAGAAAACCGAATTGCTTTTTTAATTTCGTGAAATGGGATAGCGGGAATAAGCTCTTTGCTTTCCGCCCCCTTCAAAGTTATGCTATTTTTTCTTGCTTGCCATAATAAAATCATTATATCTGGGTCATTGCAGGCTTGCGGATATTCTCCTGCTTCCATCTCTCCCCTTAGCCATTCACCATACATATACTGACATTTTGGCGGAAATTGCAACGGAACAATATCAGATTGATTGATAATAGTTACCTCTAAAGGTCTTTTTTCAATACAGCCTACGGAGCCAGAAATTTTCAATAATTGCTTTGTTAGATCTGCTCTGATTGAATTACTCAATTCTTGTTTAGTAATTATCAGTATATCTATATCACTATCTGGACGCAGCCCATTCATTGTTGCTGAACCATATAAATATATCCCCAATATTTGACCTTGTAATATGGTTTCTGCTATTGAAATAACTTGATTTACTTGTTGTGGAAATTCATTTATATTCATTGTAACTCCTATATGTATTTATTTTTACTCCTCAACAACTGATAAAACAGCGTCTAAGGCTAATTCTAAGGCTATGGATATACTTGTTTTTCCCCATTCTCTTTCTTGGTATTTATGAGGGTCTGCAAGAGTATCGGCTGAAAAAAGCAGCATAGCCCATGTAACTTTTCTAAATTTTGCACACGCCGCCAATGCGGAACATTCCATTTCTACTACTTGACATCCCTCTTCTTTCCGATACTGAACCATTTCTACTGTTTCTCGATAAAAACCGTCTGTTGTCCATGTTTTAACTTCCCAATATGGTATATTCTTTTGGCTTAAAGCAGATTCAATCGCATTTATACCAGCCTTTGAAATCTCTACTTCTCGGGAGGGAGGAAGATAATGGTAAGATGTTCCCTCATCTCTCAATGCAGAAACAGGTATCAAAAATCTATTTTCCGGGATGTCTTCCAATACGCCGCAGGAGCCGACGGAAATAATCTTTGTTACACCCCCTGCAATTAAATATTCTAAAACTTGGACGGCAGCAGCACTTCCCACAGGAGCCGGACATAGACATATTTTCTCCTGATTATAAAGACATTCATAAATAGGATATCGTCTTGTTGCACTTTCAAATTCATCTATCTGTATTCCATCATGGGTATGTGCATAATTTTCAACCTCGTCTCCTAAAAAAGCAAACACTGCTTTTGCAGGAAAACATTTTTTCCCATTTCCCGGCTGAAAAACAGCTTTTGATGCGGTATCGTACTCTAAAACAGGGTAGTCATGCTTTACTAATGGCATATTATTATCTCGAATAACAGGCTATTATTCTATTCCTTTCATCATCTTTTTTGCCAACTGCTTGAACAGGTCGGCAGTTTCTTCATCCATCGGCGTAAGCTGTCCGATCTGTCCGGCAACCATCGCCGCTACATCGTCAATGGAAAGCGGGTTTTGCTTCTGTTCCGCCAATGCGTCCCGCATGGCTTGGAACATCGCGGCGGTCACAGCTTCTCCCGGCTGTTCCCCGTTGTCAATGTCTTTCTTAATATCCCGCAGGATAGCAAGGAACACATTTTTGATTTTCTCAATCTCCGCCTCATGTTCCCCCATCTTCTGGGCGTTCAAAAGCTGTAAATCCTGCTTTGCTTCCGCCCGGTGTTCCGGGTGTTCTTTCATCAGGTCGGACAGGGAAGCCGTTGCTATCTCGATAAGCTGGTTTCTTGCTGTTATGCCTTTTGCCGCTGTGTCCTGAAAATAAATCCGTATCAAATCTATCAGCTTAGGAAAATTCCTGTGTTCCAACAGGCGGTTGAGGATTTGCACATCAACAGCACCCGTCACGAGCCCCCTCACGGCTCCCTCGGACAAGCCTAATTCAGAAATATCGTAGCTTTTGCGGACGCTCACGGTAGACAAGCCCAGTATGTAGTCTGTCGATACCTTAAATTCCTTTGCCACACCTATGAGAATATCACTGCTGACCGTTCTCGTTTCGCCGCTGACAATGCGGCTCAACTGGGAAGCGGAAACGCCTATCTTCTCCGCAAGTTCCTTTTGTGTGATATGGTTTCCGTTGCATAAATCGGAAATCCGCTGTCCGGGTGTTCCGGGTAAAGCCATAGACACGCACCTCCTCCGCATACTTCCATTATACAGGATGATTGCAAAAAATGCAATTTCCAAAGTGTAAACTTCATCAAAATGCAATTCTCGCAAAATTCCGGGGATTGCATTTTTTTCGTGTAGACTTAGGGTAGTTCATCGATGGACAGCACCTTGAAAACAGAATGACCGTCCGAAAAGGAATACCCCGGCTGGGGAAGCACCGCAAGGAACCGGACTTCGGGACAAAATGTCCCGAAGCTGCGGGGAGCGTGCCAACGCCGGAACACGCCGCAGGAATGAGGCAGGAAGCCTTTTCGGGGGGGGGAACGGCAACGGAAAGCAAAATGGAGGGAACGCATGAGAGATAACCCCTATAAAGACTTGCCGCCGCTGGAACGCAGGCCGGACGGTTCCCTTTACCGCATGACCCCGGCGCAGAGAAAACAGGCGGCCAGCCTGATACGCCGGGAGTGCTGTTGCTGTGAGGACGGCAACTGCATTGTCCTTGACGATGGGGACACCTGCACCTGTCCGCAGACGATTTCTTTCTCGGTCTGCTGTAAGTGGTTCCGCTGGGCGGTCTTGCCGCTGGACGGGACGCTGGAAGCGGAGATTTTCCGGGATAAGGACTTGAAACGCTGTGAGGTCTGCGGCGGTGTGTTCGTCCCCAAATCCAACCGGGCAAAATACTGCCCCGGCTGTGCCGCCAGAGTTCACAGGCGGCAGAAAACAGAAAGTGAACGGAAAAGGAGGTCTGCTGTGGACAGTTAGGAGCGAAAAAAGCCTTGATTTATCAGGCTTCGCAAGCCCCAAACCGGGGCAGGTGGTATAAAGTATCGCCCGCCCCGGAAAACGGGCTTCTAACCGTCCACAAAACGCACTATGACAAATACCATCTATATCCATCAGCCGGAAAGGGCGTTCAGCTTCACCCGGCTCCCGAATTTCCTCTTTGAAGCCCCCACGTTCAAGCTCCTGTCCAACGAGGCAAAGGTTCTGTATGCCTTTATTCTGCGCCGGACAGAGTTATCCCGCAAAAATGGGTGGGCGGATGACTGCGGACGGATTTTCCTGTATTTCCCTATCTGTGAAGTGGTCACATTGCTCCATTGTGGGCGGCAAAAAGCGGTGAACACCCTGCGGGAACTGCAATACGCCGGACTGGTGGAAATCCAGAAGCAGGGCTGTGGAAAGCCCAACCGCATTTTCCCAAAATCCTATGAAGCGGTTCCAAACACCGACTTCAAGAAATCCCGTTCTGGTACGCCGGAGGACTGAAAACCGTACCCTTGAAGTACGGAAATCAATCTTGAGAAGTAGGAAAACCAGACGGTATATAGAAATACAAAGATTAAAATGATTTATTTATATCCATTCCATTCCTATCGTATCAGAGATAATTCTGGCGGGATTTTCCCTGTGGAAAACCCTGGATAGGAAAGGAATGGGGAAAGGAGCAGAATGGCACAACACGCAATTTTGCGGTTTGAGAAGCACAAGGGCAACCCGGCAAGGCCGCTGGAAGCCCATCACGAAAGACAGAAAGAACAATATGCCAGCAATCCCGACATTGACACAAGCCGGAGTAAATACAACTTCCATATCGTCAAGCCGGAGGGACGCTATTACCACTTCATTCAGAGCCGTATCGAGCAGGCCGGATGCCGGACGAGGAAAGACAGCACACGGTTTGTCGATACACTGGTAACTGCCAGCCCGGAGTTTTTCAAGGGGAAATCCCCAAAGGAGATACAGGCGTTTTTCCAGAGGGCGGCGGCTTTCCTCATTGGCCGGGTAGGACGGGAAAATATCGTGTCGGCGGTGGTACACATGGACGAGAAAACGCCCCACCTGCATTTGACCTTTGTTCCGCTGACAAAGGACAACCGCCTGTGTGCAAAGGAGATTATCGGCAACCGGGCAAACCTGACGAAGTGGCAGGACGATTTTCACGCCTATATGGTGGAGAAATATCCTGACTTGGAGCGTGGGGAAAGCGCCAGCAAGACAGGCCGGAAGCATATCCCCACCCGGCTTTTCAAACAGGCGGTTTCCCTCTCCAAACAGGCCAGAGCCATTGAAGCCGCCCTTGACGGCATTAACCCGCTGAACGCCGGAAAGAAAAAAGAGGAAGCCCTTTCCATGCTGAAAAAGTGGTTCCCGCAGATGGAAAACTTCTCCGGGCAGTTGAAAAAGTACAAGGTCACAATCAATGACCTGTTGGCGGAGAATGAGAAGTTGGAAGCAAGAGCAAAGGCCAGTGAAAAAGGCAAGATGAAAGATACGATGGAACGGGCAAAGCTGAAAAGCGAACTGGACAATTTACAGAGGCTGGTTGACCGTATCCCGCCGGATATACTGGCGGAACTGAAACGGCAGCAGCGGCACACGGCAAAGGAAAGGTGATAGATATAAGCAGAAATTTTCGCCGCCCCTGTGCGGCATTGTACCTTGAAAACTGAATATGGAGGACACTGGATGGCAAAAAGCGAAAGCGATATTTTTACACCCCGGACAGGGCAGGTCATACGAACAGAGAACGGGACGCAGTATTTTGTATGTGGGAACAACCGTATAAAAATCTCCGAACACTTCGCCGCAGTCGGGAAGCCCCTCGGTGATCTGATTGTAGATGTGGTGCGGCATACCGCAGAAAAAGCCGCTTCAACCTGATAGCCCATCATTGATAACACGCCCACGCTTATGATATAATTGCCATAGAGCAAAAGTATTGTAAGCGTGGGTTGTTTCTTTAGAAGGAGGATTTTTAACGGTGAAACAACCTTACAATACTACGATTTACAACACGGCGCTTTATATGAGATTGAGCCGGGACGATGAAAACTATGGTGACAGCGTAAGCATTGAAACACAGCGGACAATCCTGCAACAGTACGCAAAGGAACAGGGGCTTCATGTAGTCGGTGAGTATGTGGACGATGGCTGGTCGGGGACGAACTTTGAACGCCCGGATTTTCAGCGCATGATGGACGATATGGAAGCCGGAAAAGTAAACTGCATTGTCACGAAAGACCTTTCCCGTTTCGGGCGGGAACATGTGATGATGGACTACTATCTGGAATTTCTGTTCCCGGAAAAACGGGTGCGCTACATCGCCGTTGCGGAGAATGAGGACACAGAAAAAGGGCTTTCCGATTTTGTCCCGTTCAAAAACCTGTTCAATGAGTGGTTTGCGAAAGATACGAGCCGCAAGGTAAAGGCCGCTTTCAAAGCGAAGTTTGCCACAGGACAGCGTATCGGCGCCTATGCTCCCATCGGGTACAGGAAACACCCGGAAATCAAAAACAAGCTGATAATCGACGAGGAAACCCGCTGGATAGTGGAGAAGATTTTTGACCTTGCCATTCATGGCAGAGGGGCGGCCAGTATCACAAGAATACTGATTGCGGAAAAGGTTCCCACGCCGGGATTTATCAACTTCCAGCGTGACGGGACTTTCGCAAACATCTATGCGGGTGCACCGGAGGAAAAAAGCTACGCATGGACGATAGCGCAGGTCAAGAGCATTATGAAAGATGAAACCTATATCGGCCATACCATCCACTACCGGGAAACAAATATTTCCTTTAAGAACAAGCGGAGGGTACGCAAGCCCCAAAGTGAATGGGTGCGGGTGGAGAATACGCAGGAGCCGATTATCAGCGAGCAGGTTTTCAATCAAGTGCAGGAGCAGATAGCAAGCCGCCGCAGGAAGTGCAAGGACGGTACGACACAGATTTTTTCCGGGCTGGTAAAATGTGCGGATTGCGGCTGGTCGCTGTCCTACGGGGAGAACCGGCAGAACAGTAAGCCCTACGGCCATTACCATTGTAGCAAGTACGGGCAGGGCACACGCCAATGCTCCATGCACTATATCCGCTATGATGTGCTTTACGCCTATGTCCTCTCCCGTCTGCAATACTGGTCTGGACTGGTGCAGAATGGCGAGGGGGAACTGATGAAGCGTCTGCTGAACGCCAGCGACAAGGAACAGGCCGCCGCAAGGAAGCGGCAGGCCGCAGAATTGAAGCGGACGGAGAAGCGGAAAGCCGAGGTGGACAAGCTGTTTTCCCGTATGTATGAGGACTGGGTTGCGGGGCGTATCACGGAATACAACTTCTCTATGCTGTCCGGGAAGTACCAAAGCGAACAGGCTGAACTGGACGAAAAGATTGAGCGGCTTCAATCCGCTATCACCACTGAAAGCCAGAACGCCGCAGACGCAGAAAAATGGATTGCCTTGATGAAAGAGTGCGTCAATCCAACGGAACTGACCGCCGAACTTTTGAATACGCTGATTGAAAAAATCGTTGTCCATGAAGCGGTCAAAGGTGAGGACGGAAGCAGGGAACAGGAGGTAGAAATCTTCTACCGCTTTATCGGCAAGATTGATTGAATGACACCAATATCTTTAACTATGTGATACCGGAATGACATATCCTGATATTACCTTGTTACCGCAGCTTGCCACCTATTTTAATATCAGTATTGACGAACTGATTGGGTACGAGCCACAAATGACGAAGGAGCAGATTCGAGTCCTATATCGAAAATTGGCGGCTGACTTTTCTATGCAGCCGATAGAACAGGTGCGGAAACAGTGTCAGGAAATTACGAAAAAGTATTTCTCCTGTTTTCCTCTTTTGTATCAGATTGGGAGCTTGTATGTAAACCATAGCCCATTCGTTGAGGATAAGGCTGCCGCAAAAGAAATGTTAGAGGATGCCAGCAGGTTATTTGAACGGGTAAAGTCCGAAACAGTCAATGTGGATCTGGCAAAACAGGCTCTCAATATGGAGGCTCTATGCCAATTAACATTGGGCAATCCATCAGAAGTATTAAATCTTTTGGGCGAGCCAGATTTTTCTATGACATCCACAGAGCCATTGCTGGCTTCGGCCTACCACTTTTTAGGCAACAAAAAAGAGGCCAAAAGTATTTTACAAGTGGGAATTTTTCAACATACCGTTGTGCTTATCAATCTACTGTCCATCTATCTGGGACTGTGTTTGGAGCGCAAAGAAGTCTTTGAAGAAACCGCAAGAAAATCCTATGCAATTATAGAGGCTTTTGATTTGGAGAAACTGCACCCAGGGATTATACTTCCGCTGTATTTCACGCTTGCACAAGGATATATGAAATTGGGAAACCCTGAAAAAGCATTGGAGCTGCTGGAACGCTATACACAACTGGCAACCAGCAATATCTATCCCTTAAGCTTACACGGCGATGAATACTTTGACCTTTTAGATGGCTGGCTGGAAAACACGCTCACAATGGGGAGCGATATGCCGCGCAATGAGATGACGATTAAGAAAAGCGCGGTAGAAGCCATTATTAACTGCAAGACCTTTGAACCGTTGAAAGACGATGTTCATTTTCAAAATATCATAAAGCGGCTGAAAACCCTTGAAGAAAATGGTTGAGCCGGTTTAGTAACGGAGGCTAATAAAATGATTCGCAAACTGTTAAAAAACCTTCTTGGTGAGAATTTCACCGAAAATAATGCAAAGCTGGCAACCGTCAATTTTGCGATTATTCTTTTGATGTTTCTCCTGTCCGGCATTATGCTGTTCTTCCTGCCGGAGCAGATTTCTATTTTGCATACAGGTGATACCTATTATCCCTTACCCAGCGTTTTAGCTGTCTGGCTGCTCCCAATCATTGCGCTGGTTATAAACATCGGCTTTATCAAGCAGAAGCGGCTTTCAAAAATGAATAGTATTGTGTTTGCTGTTCTTTTGGTAATCATGATGGCATCCTATATTTCACAGATATAAGCCGGATGAACTATGAAGCGCACACTCTATAAAGCAATCTTAAAAAGCAGAAGCACTCCCATTATTACGCTTTCATTTTCCATGATCGGTATTTATGTGGGGTACTTGATATGGTATGTATTGGGTCACTACCTGCCCGGATCAATATCTGACTATCGTGTATTCGTGTCCATCCTTGCAATTTGGATCAGTGCATTTATTGGAATATATAAAATACCCGATCAGCTTTTTACCAACCGGCGGATAAAAGATCTTCTGTGCTTTCCACTATCGTCAGGCAGATTAGTCCTATTAGTTATTGGCCGTCTTGCCTGTTTACAATTAGGCGTCACCATTTCTGCATTTTGGGCCTGCTTTTTGTATGACACTTCGGATTGGGTTTCGACAGTAACCATTATGCTGTTTTGCTGGATAGGCAGTTGTTTGATTGATCTGATTGTTTTGCTGATTTCTACGGCTGTCAGCAATTTGCTTCCGGCATCCATTGTGGGATATGGATTTATCCTCTTACAATATGGAGCATTTTTGCTGTTGGCGCTATCAGCAGGAAATCTTGTGTCGGAGATTTTATTTCGGCCGGGATTTTTAGAAAACCTGAATAAAGTATTTTGCCCTGACAAGTGGCTCCTGATTGCAATACTGGCCGCAGCTTTGTCAACTCTTTGCGCTTACTTTTGCGTAAAGGCCGGATATGTTCGAGGGTATCTGAACACCCAGAACTTCCAGTACCGAAAAGCCAAGAAAGCCATAGCACCTACAAAAATTAAAAATCCGTACTTCCTGTTGGAATGGAAACGGGTATCAAGAAACAAGGAACTCATTTTCTTTTCAAACATAAAGAATATCCTGACAGTGATTGTTCTGTGCGGGCTATTGGTGCAAAATTTTGATTGGGTAGGAGTGTCCGAACAATATACCGTAGAATTATTCCTGATGGTGTCCTGCTGTGCTGTGAACACCATTTCAAGCACTGCCTATTCCAGCGATCCGAATAAAGCATACATTTCATTTCTTCCCATATCCACACACCGATTATTTTTTTGGAAAACCCTGCAAGGTTTCTTTTGGGGAGAAATTACGGTATTACTGTTCTGGGTGGGAGCAACATTTTTTCACAGTATATCTGCGCTGGATGCCGTCTTGCTTCTCATTTATGGAACCGTAATGAATTATGGCTGTGTATGGCTTGGAGTATTTTTAGACTATAAAATGCCACGCTCACCCAATAGCACAAATGAACTGCTCCACGGAAATATCAGCAAAGTAATCGTGCTTTTTGCTTCGATAACTTTGACTGTTGGGGAAATCTATTTTAAAACGCAAATCAATGACTTTACTTCATTGCTGCCATTTGCTGTCTGTGTGAGCAGTTGTGTAGTTGCGACTGAGTGTTTATATTGGTTGTTTTGCAGGAGGAGCTTTCGTGATTAAGATAACAGATGTATCAAAAAAGTATGGGAACAGAATAATATTGGAAAACATCTCTTGCTCCTTAGACGATCAGCGGATTTATGCACTGGTTGGCGTCAATGGGATAGGCAAATCCACATTATTAAATGTCATCACACAACCGGCCGGCATGGACAGCGGAAAAGTGGAGATTGATGGGATTGATCATAGGGAGTTTAAGTCTAAGTTTCAGTTTTTCTATGTTCCAGACAGCAAAGAAATGTTTTTGAATTTGACTGGAAATGAATATTTGAAGTGCATTATACAGCTATATCGCCAAAATGCCGTAAAAGCAAAGGAAACGCTTGCGAGATTAGCAACTACTTTCAAATTGGAGCGGTCGCTGAACGAATATATTGCAAATTATTCGCTCGGCATGAAACAAAAGGTATATCTGATGGCAGCGTTTCTTTCCAACGCGGGAAATCTAATCCTGGATGAACCTTTTAATGGTCTTGATCCGGAAAGCGTTGCCATTCTAAAAAAGTTGCTGCTTGAACATCGGGATGCTGGGAAACTTGTACTTTTTTCAGCCCATAACCTTGATCTGGTTGCGAATTTCTGTGACGATGTGGTTTTTATCGACAAGCAGAGAAAGATTTTTCAACTTGAAAATCCACGGGATTTTACTCAACTGGAGAGTGCTTTTTTCCAAAAGTGTGTTTGAGGATAATAACGAATACTCTGTCAGACGACGGTAAAAGAAAAAAGCCGCTGTTCAGCAGTTCTTTCTCATGCCAAATTAAAACACGGCGGCTTTGATGGTCCAAAGCCGCCGATTTTTTACACATTATCGCCAACTCCACCAAAAAAACATCTAAGCTCCACCTCAACTCCACCTTTCTTATGTATCCTTAGAATGTTCACTTACACATGGACAACAGAATAACAGAAGAAATGAGGTGACAGAAACAATGAATTTGTGTAAACGGGCTCTCCTCTATTCCTTACGGAAGAAGGGAAAGACTCTTACGCTGCTTGCGTTCCTGCTGGTTATGGCCACATTGATGCTGACCTGCTTTTCCATCCAGTCTGCCACAGAAACGGCTAATGCCAACATCAAAAAGGCTCTTCTGGGATACTTCACAATCAATGGAAAACAGCTGGAGGGCGGGATCACAGAGGAGGTACGGGAGCAGATCCTGGGGATTGACGGACTAAGCGGCAGGTACACGCTCCGGTCTTACTCCTATGCAGAATATTGTGATGCACAGGGGAATCCTCTTGCGATCAACACGGAAGAGGCTGCCCAAATACCGGAAGGCTATGAAAACGCTGGAAAGATCGTGGCAAATTCAAACTCCCAGGATGACAGCTATTTTACGGAAGGCGGGTTTGAACTGACACAGGGCGAACCGATTACCACGGAAGGCGGAAACCAGGTGCTGATCCATGAGAAATTTGCACAGAGAAACGGGCTGAGTGTAGGGGATACGATGCTGCTGAAGGATGTGGAGGGGAAGAATAGTACCATTCCGGTAACGGTGGCCGGGATCTTTACCAACACCAAAGAACAGGACTCTATCGGCATTGCACCGTCCTATGATCTCTACGACAATATTGTATTTACAGACCTTTCCACAGCCGCCAGCCTGCTCTATGGAACAGAAGACGGATCCAGTGTACAGTATGGGGATTTTTATGTGGATGATCCGGATGAACTTGAGCGCATCATGGATGAGGTAAAGGAAATTCCAGGCGTAGCATGGGAGGACTGTACGCTCACACGCTATGACAACGACTACCAGAACGCAAAGGAGTCCCTGGAAGGGCTGCAGAATATCGTGTTTATCGCCATTGCGGTGGTATCTGTGATCTGTTTCCTGGTGTTGGCATTGTTCCTGACGCTGCGGCTGAGAGGACGCATCCATGAAACCGGTATCTATTTGGCAATGGGCATATCAAAAGGCTCGGTTTTGTTGCAGTATCTGTTGGAGGTGGTTCTTGTGGCGGCAATCGCCCTTGTAATCTCCTTTGGCACCAGCACCGTCATTTCCCATCAGATCGGGAGCAGCCTGCTCTCTCAGGTAACAAGCGAAACCTATGAAACGGTGGATCTGACAGGGGAAAACGAAGCTGTGGAAGATCCCGCCGAGGATTTGAACCTTGCCGAGATTGAAGTGGCAGTCTCCGGGAGAGATTACGCAATGGTCTGGGCTTTTGGCATGGCGCTTTGTGTGGCCTCTACCGCACTGGCGGCCTATCCCATTATGAAGATGAAGCCCAAGAGTATCTTGTCGCAGATGAGTTAAGGAGGTGCAGGCGATATGAATTTAGGACTACGGGCAATTTTATATACCGTGCGGAAATGGAAAAAGACGCTGCTGGTATTCTGCCTTATTTTATCGATCAGCACCCTGGTATTGTCAGGGCTTGCTATTGCAGACGCACAGGAGGAGCAGACGGAGGAAGTCAGGGGAACCACCGGAGCCAGCTTTACTGTTCAGAGAGACATATCTACAGGGGGCTGGTCAAGCGGAAGCGGCGGTTCATACAGCACCCAGGAATTTATGACAGAGGACATGATCCGGGAGATTGCCTCGGTGGACGGCATCCAGGGATATGACGCTTCCCTGATTACTCTTCCCCGTATCTTTAATGCTGACGGGGAAGAATTGGAACACGACAATTATAGCTTTTATAACTATGGTTCCTACAACTCCCAGTATCATGAGCTGTTCTTATCCGGACGATTTGAACTGGTGGAAGGCTCCCATATCACAGATGATATGCCAGACGGCATTATTATCAGTAAAGAGCTGGCGGAGTGGAATGGATTGAAGGTTGGAGATACACTGACTGGAATCTATTACCCGGAGAACAACACGCCTGCAGTGGATATGGAGATCGTAGGCATCTTTGATGTGGTGGCTGATAAAGAGGACCAAGTGAATATGTATGATGACTCCTCTTATTACGAATATTCCAGCTTTGTATTTTGCAGTATGGACGCAGCGGAAGGATTGATCAAGGGCTGGGGAGAGGACGGTGATGGGATTTCCGAAGCCTATTTCTATGTTACGGATGCCGCCCAGTTAGATAATGTGATCAAAGATGTGCAGAACATATCCTCAATAAACTGGAATAACTATACCATCACGTCCAATGATGAAGTATACCAGAACATTTCCAGTGCGCTCTCTGACACAGGCTCCTTGATCACCACGCTGATTATCGTGATTACGGTTGTGAGCATGGTGCTGATCACGCTTATCCTTTTCATGTCTGTCAGAAGCCGTAAAAGAGAGACAGGGATTTTATTGGCAGTGGGAATTGCAAAGCCGGCAGTTGTCCTGCAGTATCTGCTGGAAACATTGCTGATCGCTGTACCAGCCTTCCCTATTGCCTATGTATGCAGTCAGCAGGTGGCTGGCACCCTGGGAACACTGTTTGGGAAAACGGCAGAAAATGTGATTGTCACGCCAGAGCATTTTATGTTAGTGGCTATTGCAGGGTGTATCCTGCTGATTATGGCAGTGCTGCTGTCTGGGATTCCAACGATGCGGCTGAAACCGAGACAGATCTTATCACAGATGGAATAAAGGAGGTGCAGGATGAATTTAGGAATACGGGCCTTTTTATATACAGCTCGGAAATGGAAAAAGACATTACTTCTGTTCTGCTTACTGCTGTCAATTACGACACTTGTATTATCTGGACTGGCGATTGCTGATGCTCAGGAGAAGCAGACTGAGGATATGCGTGGAACAACCGGAGCCAGTTTTACTGTGGAGAGAAATCTGTCTACAGGTGGTTGGACAAGTGGCGCTCATGGTTCTTATAGCACTCAGGAATTTATTTCAGATGAAATGCTTCAAGAGATTGCCGCAGTAGACGGGATTTCTGGATATGATGCTTCGATTGTTTCCATGCCTTATTACTTCAAGGAAACGGGCGACAGCGTGGTAACAACGGGCTACACCAACAGTTTTTATACCTATGGCTACGTCAATACGGAGTATAACGATTTATTCGCATCAGGACGATTTGAATTGGTTGAAGGTTCCCATATCACAGAGGATATGACCAATGGCCTTATTATCAGTCGTGAACGTGCCGAACAGAATGGATTGGAAGTCGGCAGCAAAGTTGTCGGAATCAATGACCCTTATACCGATGACCCTGAAGTGGATATGGAAATTGTGGGTATTTTTGAAGTGGTGGCGGACAAGAACGATGAAGCCACAATGTATGATGCGTCTACCATGTGGGATTTCAGCGAGTATGCCTTTTGTAGTAAAGCTGCGATGGAGGCGATGTGTGTAAATTATGGTGATGGAAACAAAATTCAGGAAGCAGACTTCTTTGTAACTGATGCAGCACAGTTAGAGAGCGTAATAAACGAAGTACAGAGCATTTCTTCTATCAACTGGGACCACTTTATTGTTACAGCCAACGATGAAGTGTATCAGAACATTTCAAGTGCTCTCTCAGACACAACTACATTGGTTACAACACTGATTGTAATGATTACCGTGGTAAGCATGGTACTGATCATCCTGATCCTTTCCATGTCTATCCGAAGCCGAAAACGGGAAATCGGGATCCTGCTGGCAGTGGGAATTGAAAAGTACGCAGTCCTATTGCAGCAAATGCTGGAGATCTGCCTGGTTGCTATCGTAGCATTTCCACTGGCATATCTGGCAAGCCGGGAAATGGCGGGGAATATAGGCACATTGTTTGGAAAGGCGGCTGAGAACGTCATTGTTACGCCCCAGCATTTTGTTCTGGTCGGAGCTTGCGGAGCGGGATTGCTTATCATAGCGGTACTGGTGTCGTGTATCCCGGTCATGCGGATGAAACCAAAAGCCATTTTGTTACAGATGGAGTAAGGCAATAGAAAAGAAACGAGGTAAACAGTATGAGCATCATGGAAGTAAAAAACGTAGGGTATACCTATGACAACCGAAGAAAAGTATTGCGTGGCATAAATGTCCAGATGGAACAGGGAAAGCTCTATGCAATCCTTGGCCCGTCCGGCTGTGGGAAGACTACACTCCTGTCCCTGATCGGCGGCCTGGACAGTCCGACCAGCGGGCAGATCTTATTCGAGGACCAGGATATTGCGAAGACAGGGCTTTCCGACCACCGGAAGAATCATGTGTCTTTCATTTTCCAGGCATACAACCTGATTGATTACCTGACTCTGGCGGAAAATGTGGCCCTGACATCCAAACTGCCGCCCCTTCCCATCCTGGAGCGGCTGGGCCTGACAAAAGAAGAGGCAAAGCGCAACGTACTGAAGCTCTCCGGCGGCCAGCAGCAGCGTGTGGCCATCGCACGGGCTCTGGCCAGTGAGGCGCCGGTCATCCTTGCCGATGAGCCTACCGGAAATCTTGATGAGGACACGGCACGGGGCATTACGGAAATCCTGAAGGAAAGCGCCCACAAGATGAACAAATGCGTGGTAGTCGTTACCCATTCAGAGGCACTTGCAAAAGAGGCGGATGTGGTATTCCGTCTGAAACGTGGAGAACTGCGTATGGGAAATAAGTGAAGCGGATTGCGGGGGATGAAGCATGGATAAAGAAAGAATGTCGGCTCTTCCATACTATTTTCAGAACTGGCTGGTACTGAATAAGACGCCCTTTTATCAGTGGGAAACACACTTTTTCCGGAAGAATACGCTGCTGGTTTGCCTGGAAATCTATGAGGAACTGGAACAGAAGCTGCGAACAGAACACGTTGCAGTAAAAATGGATCTGAAGGAAGTGTGGGATGACAGGGATATTTTATGCACGGCACAGATGCCCGCAGCAGTGTGTTCCCTGTTCTATACCCTGATCTGGAATCGGGGCCGGATGAAGGTCACTTTATCCGGCAGAGAAAACTGTCTTACCTGCATTGTGGAGACTGCAGATCTGGAAGATGGCCTGCAGGCGAAAGAACTGACACAGGCTGCCTCAGAATGTCGGAAACTGGCGGTGGCTTATCTGGATTCCATCGGGTATGACGTGAAGATTTCCAGAAGCGGGAAAAAGGAGCTGATATCCGTAACATTTCAGGTAGCAGGAAAGGCGGTACGAAACAGGTATGATTGAGCTGGTACTTCGCACGACAGAAAGTTCCGGTCTGGTGAAGGAACAGATCCTGGCAAGGCTGGATGGCGGCCAGGCATTGCTGGATGCTGATCCGGTTCTTGAGTATTCCGGACTCTGTATTGACTCGCTCCGCCACCAGGCATCGTATCAGGGGCAAGAAATTCCTCTGACAGAGAATTATGAATTTCACACCTTGGCGTACCTTGCCAGTCAGCCAGGAAGAGTGTTCACAAAGGAGCAGATCTATCAGGCAGTCTGGAAGGAGGAGCCTGTGGATGTAAGCAGCGCTGTATTCTGTATCATCAGGAATATCCGCCAGAAGCTGCGAAAGGTTACAAAGAAAGAATATATCCAGACCGTGTGGGGAGTCGGATACAAGTTTGTGGATGTTCCAGGGGAATGAGTCCCTGAAAAAGGAGACTGTAAAGCCAAGTACCCCGGTCTGTCTCATGGAATGAGAAGATCGGGGTACTGATCTTAAAGTTGTTCTTTCCAATTCCGGCGGTTATACAAGATCCGTCGTACTTCCATAATGTTTCCAATCACCACATAGAAAACGGTGAAGTTCCGCACCTGGATGCGATAATATGGGTATTGACGTTCTCGTGCCGAGTGAAAAGGCTCGAAGGATTCCGCACAGGGAAGCCTTTCTAAAATGGCTGCTTCTACATCATCCACCAGTCGTTCTGCCGCAGCGGGATTTCTCAGCCGATAGGTAATATAGTCTACGATTTCATTGAGGTCATCTTCAAATAGAGGGAGAAACCGCAGGTCATAATGCTTTTCGTTCACGGATGCGCCTCCTCACCCGACCAAAAACCTCGTCGGCAGAATAGCGTGTATCAGAGAGGTCTGCGGCGCGGTCCGCTTCATCCAGCGCCAGCTCCACATCATTTGTCAGTTCTTCGTATTGCTCCAGGCTGAGCAGAACCATAGAACCGTAGCCGTTTTTGGTAAGAAAAACCGGTTCACCTTTGGACAGGACATCCTCTTCAACTTCAGAAAAGCGATTGCGCAGATCTGAAACAGGCCGAATATTCAGCATAGTATCGCCTCCTTTATGGCGTTATTTTATCATAATTTTATCACAAAAGCAAGAAACTTATTCGTTGACTGCGATTCCTTTATCTTAAAGTGTAGTAGGAAGAATACTTATTTGGTATATTTAAGGTGTCAACAGATTAACATTCGTAGTAATAATGGAAATGTTAATTTGTGTTGCTTGTGGCAACGGTGCTTTTGATATTTAATAGTTGTATCAAAACAAAGGAGGCACAGGTTATGCTGAATGAAAATATTAAAAATCTACGAAAAGCAAAAGGATTATCGCAAGAAGAACTTGCCATAAAGCTGAATGTAGTAAGGCAGACGGTATCGAAATGGGAAAAAGGTCTATCGGTTCCTGACTCCAATCTGCTCATTTCGTTAGCAGACGAACTGGATACTTCAGTAAGTATACTCTTAGGAGAAACCGTACAGGAGCCTTGTGTGAATGAGTTGGATCTCAAGAGTATCTCTGAGAAACTGGAAAGAATTAATCTTCAATTTGCCAAAAGAAGTGAGACGAGGATTCGGACGATCCGCTATCTGCTTTTTGCGTTGTGTGCGGTTATCATAGTTGTATTTCTTGCTTTTGCAGCTATGCAGAGTGAATATTTGAATTGGGATTACAATGATCCGGAGCTGGCAGTTGCAGGGACCATCCTGCATGGCGTTGAATTTTTGTTCGTAAGACTGGCGCCATTCGCCCTTATTGCTTCTATTATCGGGATTATCTTCACCTATAAAAAAAGATAGTTTATCACGCTAAAAAGTGTCCTGTACACCGGATTGATCCCAGTTGTACAGGACATTCTTTATTCTTCTGCAGCTACTTCTATCAGTTCTTCGTAACCAATCAGCGCCGGATCGTGAAACGCTTTTTCTGAATTTTCTTCCAGCGTGCGTTCTTTCTTAAAATAGAGCCGATAACTGTGGCCAGCCAGAAGCCGGGTATTTTTTTCCAGGCTGAAGCGGTATTCTTTCCCTTCCGTAGTACGGAACAATACCTGCTGATTCCGAGTGAGGGGCGATTTCTCCCGCTTAACACAGGTGCCTTCCAGGATCAGGTAATTCTCCGTCTTGATGGTATGATATAAAAGAAGGAAGCGGATGATGCAGCACAATCCAAGAAGCAGGCTCATGACCAGCAGGATGGTATCCTTCTGAGACAGGGCATAAACGCATCCAAACAGGACACAGAAAAGGCCGACTGCACAGATGGCAGCCAGCCGAGTGAATAATGGTTTCGGCATAGGGTTCTCCTTTCGGATTAAATCTTCTGGAACAGGATCTTCTGGTTCAGGTACAGGTTGCTGACCGCCTGCAGGATGGGATACTGGGCGTGAGTGATCTGCACGGTATCCGTAAGGGTGCTGCAGGTGTCTTCCGGCGAGGTGTAGAGCTTCTCCAGGATATCCTCTTCCTTCCGGATCAGGATGCCCCGCTCCATACTGAGCAGCAGCTCTGCCGTGGACAGGGGCGCTTTTCCGGCAAGAGCCAGGACTTCCCGCTCCGTGGGCGTACATTTTGTCTTACGCAGGAGCCGTGGGATGTCTTCTAGCTGCACCTGCCCTTTGGTGTAGAGCAGGAACACGCTGGCAAGCCGGGGGAGAAAACGGTCCTCAACGGGCGTGATGGTCAGCGTTCCCAGAAGCCGGTACAGGGCATCCACGGCGCTTACTCCCATCCCTTTTACCAGAAGCCCCCGCAGGAGCAGACGGTTCAGGTAATGGGACAGCGGCAGGGAGATGGACTGGCCGGAGTCTGCACAGTTCTTTTCAAACAGACGCTCCAGTTCCGGATAGGTCAGGATCTGGAAGGCCAGGCAGCTCCACACCAGAAGCTCCTCTTTGGACATCCCGTATTCCTTCTGGTTGTTGATCACATGGGGAACCGGTTTCCCGTTCACATTTACAAACTGAAGACTGCCGACAGCGGTATAGAGCGTAAGCATAAAAGTTCCTCCTTTATATGTTCAGGATAACAGAGCGCACAGCGCTGCATCCTGCTGTAAAAATCTGCGGGCTTTGCTCTGCCAGGCCCGGATGTGGTTGGAAGGCACCTGGTAGTGAGCGGACAGCTCCTTGGCCGAGTAGCCCTCAAGCTGGAAGCAGAGGGCTTCGATGCCTTTTTGGATGGTGCTGCACTGGGAGGCTTTGAGTGTCTCCAGATAAGCACCTGCCGCCGTATCTTTCAGTGCCAGGGGCGCTGCATCCGGCATTGCTTCCTGCTCCTGGGCAATCTGCAGGGCCGGCATAGCATCCAGCAGATCTTCCTGCAGTGGGCAGAAAAGATCTTTTCCCCGGATTTCGTGACGCCAGGAGTCATAAATGGCATTGCGGATAGCAGCTGCAGCGTATGGAGTGAAGGGGAGCCCTTCCCCGCAGGAGACGGCTGCCCGGCACAGGGCCAGGTATCCAATCTGGCAAAGTTCCTGCCGCTGCTCGCTGGGTAAAGGGCTTCCGTTTGTCAGTGAGCGGATGATCTTTGGAACCAGATCCATATGATCTTCCGCCAGCTGCTTCTGGGCGGGTGTCATGGGCTTTACCATCGCATTTCCCTCCCTTCAGCCTGCCGCCTGAAGGCGGGGGCGCTGGTTTGCCAGAAGTTTTTTGGACTCCCGGATCACCTGGTCACACATATAGTTCCCGAACATCCCGATGTGTGCCTGCTCATCGGAGAGGCAGAACTTGTCTGCCAGCCAGTGATAGGCGTCGGGACGGCTCAAGATCCCCCTCAGCCAGATCTGGTCAAAGATCTGATGTGCCAGCATCCGTTTCTTCCGAAGTTCCTGGTCTGCCAGTGTGCCTTTGGGGATCCGGGTTCCGGGATGGACTCCCACATAGGCGTCGCACCTGGGATAATTGCTGCATACATAAACCTTGCCGCCGTAGGACTTTTCCCCGTAGACGAAGGAAGCGTCCCGAAGGATGGCAGTGCCGCCGCAGTATGGGCAGCGGATGATTTTCTTCTGTTTCATAGTCTGTTCACCTCAATTTCATGCGTATGGCATAAGTACGGCATACGTTTATCATTCTCTACGTATTGCTTACTTATAGTGTAAGGATAAAGGTGACAGATGCCCATAGGATGAGCGCCGAAACTGGTCCCAGATTCGGACTAAATGGCACTTTTCACCATTTTTACGGCCAGTCAGAGTAAAAGATGGCTTTGATCAGCGGAAACAGGCCGCTGTCCGTGAAGCGCTCATAGTTGACCGGTATGAAGATGAATCCGGCGCAGAAGATACGCACCAGAAACAGGATCACCAGAACCTTGCAGACCAGGTACAGCCGCATGGTGCGGGGCGTCCAGGGCTTGGTGGGGCGGAACTTCCGGTACAGGATATACAGCATGGGGAGAAAGATCAGGGTGGTAAATGCCCTGTCGATCCAGCAGATAATCAGAATCAGATAACTCATGTGATGCTCCTCCTTTCGTTTTCTTACTTATCCCATACGTAGAAGCCCCGCAAAACGCAACTTTACCAGTCATAACAGGCTGCCTCCTGGAGACGCAGCAGTGCCTCCGGAAGACAGGGGGCTTCAAGCAGCCCTTCTTTTTCCAGATAGGGCCGGTACAGGGAGGTAAACTGCTCCATGGTCAATGCGCCGGCGCACTCGGTGGGCTCTGGAAGCCGGGCGAAAAGAAGCCTGGCATCCCTCATGGGGAGGACACAGGGTTTCCCCTCCGGATCCGGATGATACAAAAAGTCCGGCTGCCTGCAGTATCCCGGAGTTTTGCAGGAAACGCAGCGCACATATACGCACTGGTGCCAGTTCCCTTCGCAACAGTCCAGGAAATGGCGGATATGCTTGGCATCCGCCGTACAGTGGGTTCGTTCCATATCTGTCACCTTCCATAGAAACAGGCGGCCCAGTAATAGGAACCGCCTGTTAGAGTCAATGTGTGGGTTATTGGTTATCCTTCTGTTTCCGTCTGTGCAGATACAGGACGGTCAGTGCTCCGGCAAGGACAAGAGCGCCTGCCCCGATGCCAAGGTAAAGAAGGATGGGTGCATCATCCCCGGTTTTGACCGGATTAGAAACGGAAGGTGTTTCCGTCGGTTCTTCCGGTACTTCCGGAGGATTTTCGCTAAGATGCACGGTCTGTCCTGCATCGTCAATATCCTTGTGAGAGCAGATCTCCCGCTGTGTCCCGTCTGCATCTACATAGTAGAGGGTTTCAAAGACAACCAGGGATTTTCCTGCAAGGGAGCTGCCGTCTAAGGTAAATACAACCTCTACGGAGCCGCTGCGCTCTTCCGGTGTAAATGCGGTTTCAGCCGTGACCGGATTGCCGTCAAGAAGCAGTTCTTCCCCGGTTTCCTGATCCATCAGCACGCCCTTTAAGAGATAGGATGCCCCGGGAATCAGGTTTTCATAGGAAACCGTATCCTTGATGGTTACCTCGCTGTCGGCCAGGATCTCTTGATCCCCGTCCTCCCCGTCTGTGGCAGAGGTGCCGATCTGCGGGAAGTAGATACTTTGCGGATCTGAAGAAATGTCCCTGTGGGACGCAACCACCTGATCTTTATAAAGGATCTCCTCGAAGACCACCAGGGTTTTTCCGGCCAGTGCCTCTGCACTAAAGGTAAAGCTCAGCTCGGTGGTTCCGGAAGTCTCCTCCGGGGTAAATTCTGCTTCAGCCGTTACGGGCTTGTCATCGATCAGCAGCTCTTCGCCGGTTTCCTGATCCATCAGCGTACCGCGGATCGTGAAGGTTTCCCCGGCAATGAGGTTCGTATATTCGGCTGTATCCGTAATGGATGCTTCCGCCTTTGCAAGCCCGGTCTGGTTTCCAAGCTCCGGATTTGCAGCGATGGTGCTGACAGAAGGAAGAACTAGGGTCTGTTCCGGTGCCTCGATATCCTGGTGGGAGGCGATTTCTTCATCCTCATAGTACAGGGTTTCAAAGACGACCAGTGTTTTCCCAGCGGCTTCCGTGGCGTTGAAGGTAAATTCTACATCCACGGTTCCTTCCGAGTTTTCCGGTGTAAAGGTCAGTTCGGAAGTCACGGTTTCCCCGTCAATCTCCAATGCTTCCCCGGTTTCTTTATCCATTAAGATGCCTTTAAGTGTCAGTTCCTCTCCCGGCTGGACATTGGAATAGGACACCGTATCAATGAGTGTTACCTCTTCATCTGCGTGAGCCATCTGAAGGCCGGTTTCGGAATCTTTCACCTGAGTACCGATCTCCGGGAAGAAGATGGACTGGTCCTGATCCTCGATATCGGCGTGAACAGCCATTTTCAGGTCATCCTGCCACAGTTCCTCGAAGCAGACCATGGTGGTTCCGCCAAGGCCCGTAGCGTCAAAGGTAAATTCTACTTCCACGCTGCCGGTAGATTTTTTCGCCGTAAAGGTCGTCTCTGCTGTGACCGGTTTTCCATCAATCTCAAAAGGTTCCCCGGTTTCTTTGTTCATGAGCGTGCCGACTACCCGATACTCCACACCTCTTTTCAGCCCTTCATACTCAACCGTGTCAACAATCGTTACCTTGTCATCGGGCTTTGCCATATGGGAGCCGCTTTCTTTATCCAGAGCAGTGGTGGCAATCTCCACCTTGTCATTGGTCAGCGTTCCCAGGTCGATGGTAACAGAGTCCCGGTACACTTCCACATCAAAGGTAAGAAGGTTTCGGCCTTCATTGGCTTCACAGCGCTGCTCTTCAATGGTATAGGTATCATAGATCAGGGCGCCTTTGGAGTCATCCGGCTCGGAGGTGCCAAACCAGATGCCGTCTTCCGCAGTCTCACCCCGGTTGGTATTGGAAGTATGTTTGTTCCACTCTGCGGATGTGCTGGCATAACCGTTTTTATCTGTTACGATGGTATGGCTCTCGCCGGTTGTTTTGGACGTAATGGTAAACGGTACGCCTGCGAGACGGGACAGATCCCCGTCACTGACTTTAACAAGCTCCAGATCGCCTCGGATGACCTGGTTTTCAATGGATGAGCCGGTTTCGGTCAGTTCCACGATCTTGCCGTCTTCCGTGATGTCAAATTCCAGGGAGATACGGCCCTCGTTCAGATACCCTTCCGGCGCTTTTGTCTCATCCACCCGGTAATGGCCGTAAGGCAGGGCATCTTTCGCCGTGGAAGCCAGCCCCTTCTCATCCGTCACAAGCGTCAGGACGATTTCCCCGTTTTCGTAGGTTTCCCCGTCCACGATCACCGGATTGGCATTTAAGCTGGTGATGGTAAATTCTGCGCCTTCCAAGGTAGCACCGCCCTGAGCGGCAGCTTCCCCGGTTTCGATGTCACGTTTCTGCACTTTGACACCGCCCCGGATGATCTGGTTCGAGATGGAGTTGTCTTCTCCAGTCAGGTCCACCATTTCCCCGTTCTTAGAGATGGTAAACTCAGCGGAGAGGGTGCCTTCCCCTAAATAACCGGTGGGAGGCGTCACTTCATCTACACGGTAACTGCCGTAAGGCAAAGCGTCCGCAGCAGTGGATGCCAGTCCGGAGGCATCGGTTTTGATGGTCAGGACGACTTCATCCTTCTGATAGGTCGTTCCATCGACGACTACCGGGTTCTCATTTAATGAGGTGATGGCAAACTCAGCGCCTTCCAGTGTAGCACCGCCCTGGGGAGTGGTGCCGCCGGTTTCCAGATCCCGTTTCTGTACTTTGACACCGCCCCGGATGACAGCATCCGGTACATCCGGCGCCTGGTAAGCAGAGACAGTTTCTTCCGTACCGCTGCTGGAAATGGGCAGAACGAATACGGTATCATTGAGCTGGTAGCCTGCTGGCGCTTTGGTTTCCTGAATGGTCACAGTACCAAGAGGCACGCACAGCGTTTTGCCGTCACTTGCGTAGTAGAACGCATCCCCGCTGACCTTGTATTCCTCCGTAAAGGAAATCTTCCCGTCTTCTCCTGTGCGGAATACCCAGGTGCGGGCAGGCTCACTGCCGCCTGCAGCCGGATCCGTATCGGAGATGGCGGTGTAGAACTTCACGGTAAACTCCGCATCCTTCAGGCTGGCAGCGCCCTGGGGAATGGCATCCTTTACGTCTGCATCCAGCTTCTGAAGCACCAGGGAGAGGGGATTATTCTGGGGGATTTCCTTGACCTCTGCTTTTGCTGTTTCATTGGAAGAAACCGTCACATCATAGGCATTGGTATCCAGGGCGTATCCCGGAGATGGAGAAAGCTCTTTGATCGTATAGCTGCCGACCTCAAGATCTCCGGATTTGGCGTAGCCATTCTCATCGGTGGTCAGTGTCTCTACCAGATTATTTCCCTGATAGATACCATACTGGGCGCCTTTTAAGCTGTAATTGCCGTTCCCGTCAGAAACGGAGCTGTTTGCCGTGGATTTCTGGATCTCGATCCAGCCGTAGGGCTTTTCGTACCAGCATCCCGCAACGGTCTGATTGGTGTCAGACGGGATGATAAAGGCACGGAAGGACTCCGGCGGAGCAGGCAGTCCCTGAATCGCATTGGCAATTTCAACAGCTTTATCAATGTAATTTTGTGGTGCGCCATAAAAGGCACCGCTTCCAGCGTCATAATTGCTGTACACATAGGAAGCCACCAGATGACCGATTACATAGCGGTCATTTTCAGACCAGCCGCTTAAATAGGTGCCGGCGATGTTCTGTTCTTCATAGCCGTAACCGCCGGGCAGGTAGTAGAGCGCTTTGCGAAGCGCAGAGTCTTTTCCCAGCAGGTCATACTGATAGCTGCCCGCCGCCGGCGTTTTTTTCATGGGCTGGACACAGTAGGCAGTGCCGTTATCGTCCACAGACATCTTTGTGGTAAAGTAATCCCCGTAGGAAATCAGTTCCCCGGTCTTAAAGTTTAAGGTTCCGTCCGCTGCATGGGCTGTCATGGGGCTTGTGATCGCTGTCCCCGCAAGGACGATGGCTGCCATCAGGAAAGCGAAACAGCGGCGGAGGATGTGGGTTTTGATTCGTTTCATAAGTCTCCTCCTTTTCAAAAAGGTACAGGGGAATGAAAAAAGGAAGTGTCTGCCCTGTATCAGACACTCCCCATAAGTTGCATTGGCACCGTTACCCGGCAGCTTTTTGTTTATGCCGTTCCAGGATCTCCAGAAGTTCCTGCCGGTCTGTAGTGATCAGCTCTTTTTCCAGGGCGGATGCCTTAAACTCCACGGTGATGTTATTGTTATTCGTGGAAATCAGACCATTGCCCCTCTGGAAGTGTGTAATGTTCATCACCTCCGTTTCCGAGAGATGCAGGATCTGTTTCACCCGCTGCGCCTCTTCATCTTCCATATTCAGGACAATCTTCGTCTTACAATTATTGATAATGCCCTTGCCGTACTTGCCGTCATCAAGGGCAAAAAAGTCATTCAGATCCTGTGTGGCAAAGACGGCAGAACCGCCGTATCCACGGATGATCTTCGCAATCTCCAGAACAAATTCTGCAGCCAGGCGGTTGCTGGACGCGCCGATAAGCTGCCAGACTTCATCTACGAAGATGGCTTTTTCCTCCGTCCGGTTTTCTTTGGCAATATCCCAGACGTAATCCAGGGCAACGAACATCCCCACAGTCAGCAGATCCCCGGTCAGTTCGGAGATATCAAGGACGGTATATTTATTGGTCAGGTCCACATTGGTCTGCTGGTTAAAAGAGGATGCAGAGCCGTGAACCAGCCGGTTTAAGATGTGCGCCATGCGTTTTGTGTCATCACTTTCCATCAGGATATCGTAGACATCCTCCAGAATGGGCATGGCTTTATACCGGTCCGGATAGGCCGGATCGATCAGGGATTCATTTTTGTGAGTAATCCCTTTTCTTGCATAAGTCTTGATCAGCGCCTCGTCCAGAAGCTGCCGCTCCTCATGCGTCATGTCCGGGATGAGCAGGCTGAAGAAGATATGCAGCTTCTGGATCTTCCCGGCGAGCGCCGAGTTGTCCATGGAAGGACCGTCCAGCAGCTCATTGACGGAGTTATCCGTTCTCCGGATCTCCATGATGTTGATGCAGTTGCGGCTGGCAGGGGAAATCTGGATAAACTCCCCGCCGATATTCTTGCAGGCCCGGTAGAACTCATGTCCTTTCAGCGGAGCGATAATAAATACTTTGATATTTTTGCGCCGCATCCGGGTGGAAAAAAGCTGCATGGTGAAGGTTTTCCCTGCACCGGAGCAGCCCAGGATTGCAAGATTGGCATTTTTATACTGTCTGGAATCAAAGATATCTGCAATAACCAGGGAGTTATTGTGTTTGTTGACACCAAATAAAATCCCGTTGTCATCACAGATGGAGTAGCTGACAAAAGGATAGCAGCTTGCCGCCCCGCTGGTTAAAACGTTCCGCCTGGAAAGCTGATACAGCTTCTTATCCAGAGATGCCAGGGGCAGCGTGGATAAAAAGCCCTGCTCCTGCAGAAAGTAGCAGGTTCTCAGGTCCATGTCCTGGGAGATCAGGAGCTTTTTCATCTCCTGTACCCGCCACTGCAGTTCCTCGAAAGTAGAGGCTGTGACGGTAATGAGAAGGCTCATGTAATAAAAGTCTTCATTATTCGCCAGCCCCTGTTTTAAGAAATAACCGGAGCGGATGGCGGAATCCAGGTCATCATAGTCGGTATTGGTATCCGAGGCGTCCTTGATCTTGGAACGGTTGATCCGGATCTGTTGTCCCAGCCGCTGCTGGATCTTATCCTTTGGCTGCCGGTGGAGGTAAAAATCCACGTCAATGCCTTCCCCGGCGTTTACCAAAAGGGAGAGCCACCCCGGCACCACCCGGCTTTTGTAGCCGGATGACGGTACGTACAGATAGGAGTGGTAGACCCCGTTGATCAGCACATAGCTGGAGTGCCGGAAATCCAGGGTTTCCGGGGAGAGAAATTCACTGATGCGGATGTCCTCGTCGGGCCGGTTCTCCTTGGCGTACCGTGCTAGTACGGAAGCAATGCGCTCCTGCAAGGGATGGGTGGCGCAAAGGGAGCGGTTTAAGAGGGTGTACAAAACATCCGTGGTAAACTCATCCGGATTTTCATGTTCTGTCACCTCATTGCCGCACTGGTACAGAAAGGTCTTGGCTGTCTGCGCCGTCGTTTCAAGAGACTCTAAGATCTCCCGTTCCGTCACCTTCCGGTTGACGTTAAAAGGTTCATATTCCATAACAAGGAAGAACCGCCGGGAAACGGCCTCCCTGGAACTTAGGTTCCGGACAAACTTCAGGTAATCCTCCTGCAGCTCCCGGCACCGGGGATCCGTTTCATTTTCCAGCTCCTGTCTGGATTTCTCCAGATGCTGGTTGATGTCCGCCCGTTTGGAGATCATCTTGATCTGCAGCTTTACCGGGCTGATCTTCAGGTAGCTGATAAAGCTGTAGATGATCCCCATCTGCTCCCTGGCACTTCGTAAGAGGAAGTTGATGGGCTCGACTTCCAGGATTTTTACATACCGGCCATCCGTTGTGTAAATGACACCGTGGGCAATCTTTTCAATCGGAAGATAGTCCTCTATGGTCTGTAACTTCCGTTTCTTTTTCCTGGCGGAAGATTGGGAAGCTGTCTGACGGGATTTTAAAGCACTTTTTGGTACTGCCTTATCTTCCTGTGTTTGCTTTGCCTTCCGGGCTTCTGCTTTGCGGGCAGCTTTCGCCTGCCGTGCAGCAAGGCGGGCGTCCTGTGCAGCCTGTTTCTTTTTGGCACGGAGCTTTTCCTTCTCCGCCCGCTCTTCCCGGCGCTTTGCTATCTTTGCGCATTTCTGCTCATAGGCTAACTGCCGGATATCTTCTCTGGCCTGCCTGCGGATGCCCCGCCGGGTGGAGGTATCGAAGGATTTATGCTCACGAACCTTTGGCTCCCGTTTCTTTTTCCGTTTCGTTTTCCCAGAAGGAGTGGGGGAAGGGGAGCCGGACAGATCCTGCTGGGGCGCCTCTTTCGTGGGAGGTGCATCGTCCTGCTGACCGGCCCCCTCAAAAGGGGGAGAATCCTCCAAAGAGCCCTTTTTCGCCTTTTTCTTCCGCCGTTCCCGCTTGGCAGGCTTTTTGGCTTCTTTCGTTCCGGGCTGTTTCTGCCGTTTCTTCTTTGGCTCCGGCATTGCGTCAGAGCGGAAAACTACCCGCCGTTTTTTCAGAAAACGCAGGGCGTTCATAAGGAAAGCAGTGATGCTCTCCCCGCCGATCCCGATGAGGGATACCATGGCCGCCGGAAGTGCAGTCATGCACAGGATGATAATGCGGGTAGTCAGGGAAAACGGCAGGTGGACCACCGGCACCCCGATCAGCAGGGCGAAAATAATGGCTTCAATCGCATTGCGGATGTCAAAGGTGCCGTTTAAGATCTTGCCCTTTTCGATGAAGTTTGGCGGGATAAAGGAGGTCCGCTGCTCATCCGGATTGCTCATGGCAGCACCTCCTCTCCGTCCTGGGTGTTCTGTGCGGGATCCGCAGCATTTGCGGAAGTTCCGCTTTGCGTAGTTCCCGTTTCTTCTGTCCCGGTATCCGGTGCAGGTGATTCCGGTGCGGTCACATCCGCATAGCCGCCTTCCTGGCGCTGCTCCACTTCACTGCTGGAGACAGGGGGCAGGGTATCCACCACCGGTTTTTCATAGGTTTTTCCGGAGGTTCCCAGCACTGTCCGATCCTCTCCAAAAGAAAAAGCACCCGTCATGGTGTCATAGAACACCGGCAGGGTGCTGTCATCGGACAGGAGAAAATGCAGTTCCACCGTGGTAGTATCCGGATACCCGGTTTCGTCCGGCAGATATTCTGCCGAAGTAACGTCTGTCCGCCCGATACGGGTAAGGTATACCGGAAACTGCTCCTTTAGGGATGCAGTCTGGGCGGATGAGAAGAACTGGCTCAGCTCTTCAAAGGATAAAAAGTCCATCTCGGTCAGCTCCTCCGGCTGTGTCGTTTCTTCCTGGGAGGCGGCCTCTTCCGGCGCCTTTGCATCCGGTGTTTGATTTCGCTCCCGGAGCTTAGTAGGAAGAAAGATGGCGACCAGCAAAAGAAAGAGCATCAGGAGGATGGACAGGATCAGTTTCATTCTGCTCATAAGCACTCCTCTATTTCTTCTCGAAAATCCAATACTGCGAGGAAGTCGCATGGATTTCCGTCATCATGTCAAATGCACGGTTCACGTAGTTCTTGGAGTCGCTATCATTGGGATCGTTTACCAGCACCTTCCCGTCTGCGGTCAGGCCACGGAGAACAATAAAATGCCCGCCGCTGGTAAACAGCCCCGGTCTCTGGGAGGAGATCACAGGCTTCCCTTCTGATAACGCCTGCAGCACCGCATTTGCATCCATGGTCTGGGTGACGCTTCCGCATCCGAAATGAGAAGCCGCCGCCTGGAAATAGGACCAGTAGGTGCCTTCCCCCGCCTTATAATAGGAATTGCCGCACCAGGCGACTGCATCCACCGGAGTAATGGTGCTGCCAGTCAGGTAGCTTGCTACCATGGCAAAGGCGGTAGGCCCGCAGCCGCAGTCCGCAATGGAGCCGGTGCCGTAAGGAATATGGCTGTATTCCGTCTGGATGTAGAGGGGGATCTGCATCCCGTTCGCCGGGTAAGTGCCGCCGGTATTCAGTACCTGGTAATAGCGCAGGACATGATCCACGTACTCCTTGTCCCCGTAGATGGAATAGTTCCAGCCGGGCCGGGCGCACATCATGTCGGAGTAGGCAATGGCGTTTTCCTTTGTGTAGCCGCCGTCCCGTTCCATGGCCCAGTCGATGTAAGCGGAACCGTAATTATAGCCCTGGAGGGCCAGCTTGATCCGGTCCAGGTCCGTCGGCCCGGTGCATCCGGCTTTCTGCAGGACGTCCCGGAGCGCCTGGATGCCGCACTCAATGGAGTATTCCGGATCGGTGATCGTGCCGGGGCCTCTGGGGAACCGGGTATTGTATCCGCTTTCCGATGCCTGCATGGGATCGCTTCCCCGTCCGCCGGATTCCTGCATCATGACGGCCAGGATCAGCTCCACATAATCGCTCATCCCATACCGGGCGGCAATCTCGGATACCAGTGGCCGGTAGGCAAGCACCTCATCACTTAAGTTGATCGCCATAGCCGTGCCGGAGGCAGCGCCAAAGAAGAGTGTCAGGTTACTGGCGTAGTTTTCCGCCAGTTCCTTTTGTTCCTCGCTCAAGTAAAATACATGGTCAGCAAAATAGGCGTCACCGGCAAAGGAAACGGTATAGGTATAGCGGGTAAATGTAACGGTTTCCGTCTGAGGAGTTTCCCCTTCTGCGGCTTCCGTCTCCACTTCCACAGAAACGGTTTCTTCCGCTACATCATAAGAAAAAAGCCCGTCCTTGTTTTCCCGGATCAGGCTTTGGAGTTTGTCGATATTGATATTTTCATAATCATCCTGGCTCGCACAGAACTGGGAGATTAAAAGATGGGCATTGACCGCTATGGTTGTCTCATAGGGATCTACGATCTGTACGGTGGACCCCTCCGGAAGAGCGGCAATGGCAGTGTTGATCTCTTCTAAAAGATCCGCATGGCTTTCTTCCAGGACTTCCACAATCGCCTGCCTGGCGTTCTGGATATTCTCATTGATCAGGGCATTGCTGTTTAAAGCCCCGGTGTTTTCTGTCAGGGATCCGAAGATCAGCCCTGGCAGCATCAGGATGAATAGCACGGGAAGCAGTAAAAACCCCAGGATAACGGCTCCGGCTTTCAAAAGAGTATGCCGGTTTGCGATGGCAGCACTGATGGCTGCCGTAAAGGGACCGGCTGCCGCACCCGCCACGGTCTTGGACAGATGGGCGGCGGTCTTCATGGCCTGTAAGTGGGAGGCTGCACTGGTGCCTACATCGACAGCTTCCCCAAGGCCGGAGCTTTGCTCCGCCATTTACATCCGGTCCTTTCGCTGGGGTGCCGGCGGGAGCTTCTGGACAATGGATTCGTTGTAGGCGACTTTTCCATTGCCAGCGTCATACGGCGTTTTCTCCACCGTATCCTGTGCGTACTGCTTATACCAGGCAGTGCCGTCCACGGATTGGACCGTCTCAAAGCTGCCATGGGTAGGAGCTGCGTACTGGTCAGCACTGTAAAGGGCAAATTCCCGGCTGCCGGCATCCGTTTTTTCCACGCCGGTCATCCGTCCGCCGCCGATCTCCATGTTCGAGTAGGTGGCGGCATCCGGAGCAGAGGTGTCGATTCCCATGTAGGAGGCATAGGCTTTTGCCGCATCCTCCCCTTTGATGGAGCCGACCTGCCCGTAATTGCCCTGGGCGATATTGCTGATCACATTATTGGCAAAGTCTCCGCCTTTCTTGAGCGAGGACTGATAAAGCATATTCCCAACGCTGGGGCCTTCCGAATAATGGGTAGCAGCATTGACGGCTTCCCGCTGTACCTGGCGTCCCACCGCCCCGGCAAGCCCTCCGGAGAGAAAGCTGCCGCCAACGGCTGCGCTTCCGGGAGAGGATGCCCTGCGGTATCCGCCGCCACCGCCATGCCCATGGAAGGCTCCGGCAAGGCCCCGGCCTGCAATGAGCAGCTCCGCCATCATGTTCCCGCCGGTGTTTCCTACATTGATCCCCAGGGATGCCATAAAGCTGTCGATCTTCTGGGAAACCTTGAGGAAAGCAATGGCACAGAGGAACCAGATGAACACATTTCCGGTCACGGCTTCCTTTCCCTGTTCTGCTACGGCTTCCTCCACCTGGGCTTCTGTCAGCTCTGCCGCAAAGACCGGCATGGAGCAGAACAATACCAGGCAGGAAACCAGTATCAGGGCAGTGAGGATTGGTTTCTTGTATTTCATGGACTCCTCCTTTCATCAGAGTGATAACGGGTTTGCGAGGAAAGTGCCGACCATGCTGGTAAACAGCCGCAGGCACCAGGCGTTCATCAGTAGCAGGAAGAACTGCCCGCCCAGCATCCGGCACCAGGAATGGAAGATGTTCCCGGTGGACTGGGAGGCACCTGTGGCAAAGGCAACCGGCGCCGTGTAGACCAGCACTCCCAAAAGGATGTAGCGTTCCGCTGCCTCAAAGAGCAGCTTGATGTAATTCCACGCCAAAATCAAAACTAAAATCAGGGCGATAATCGCCACGGCTCCATTGGCGCATACACCCAGGATGACAGTGATGACTGAATTGAAGCTGGCAAAATCCAGGGAGGGAAGCTCCTCCGTCAAGATCCAGTCATAAGGCGTCCCTGCGATGCCAAGGAGCAGGTTCACGATGTCTTCTGCATAAAAGGCCAGGAAGATAAAAATAAAAGAACGGATGGAAAGTTTCAGGGGATCCTCCGCTTCGATTCCGGCACCCATGAAGTAGTTCTTGAAAAGCTGCCACACCCAGTTTAAGAGGATGAGGCCAAGAGCCAAAGCAAGAAACACATCGTACATCGTCTCAGCCGCAGGAAAATAGCGCAGGAACGTGTCCATGGAGCAGCCGAGGGCGCCCAGGACTGAAGTGGTGATCAGATCCAGGATGTTCATGACCTGTTCTGCGATCCATTCCACGATTCCGTCCAGTATTCCCATGTGGTTTCCTCCTTTCCGGGCTTATCCGCTGTATGTGCCTCCGGCAAAGAACGGGGTAATGTATGCCATAATAAAACCAAGGCCGTTCAGAATCGCCCAGGTAATGATGATCCGCTTCAGCCAGGCACGGCTCTCATCCACGGTCTTGCCGGATTTCGAGAAATTCATCAAAAGCAGCGCCACGGATGCGGTCACTACGGCGGCAATGGTGGATATGAGGACGATCTGGTTATAAACATCCTTCATGATCTCATTGGCCTTGTCCCACATATTGGAAGCAAGCACCGGCTGGACATTCGCTGCGATAAGCGTAAAGAGCAGGAAGGCTGCGTAGAGGTATTTCCCGTAGCAGACCGTCCGCTTTTTCTCCGGTGAAGAGTTTGCAGGTAACTGTTTCATGTATGACCTCCTTCATTGATCTTGAAAAAACGGACGGGATTGCTTTTCCCGCCCGTGCTTATAATTTCCTGCCTCAAAAAGCAAAAGCAGCCCGGTCAATGCGGACTACTTCTGCAAAGCCATATGAAGTTGTTGAAGGGAAACCTCCTTTCCCTGCACGAAAAAACGCAGCCAATCCGGGCGGGAGGCTGCCGCCTTTGGATGCGCTGCGTTTTCGCTGCATATAATTTTGACAGTACCTATTGTAACACGGGGAAATTTACGGCACAATCGCAAAACCGTGCCAGTTTCGTGCGAAACCGGGAAGAATATGTGCCACGGTCAGAACGAAGAGAAAGCGGGAAGATTTGGGGGAGAAGAATTATTCTGAACCTGGGAGATGGACATCCCGAAAGAAGGTGTTATAGTCCACCTGAAAGATCTGGGCAAGGCCTGCAAGGACCGAGATGCGGATGCTGTAGGTACCGCCTTCGATCTGAGAGTAGATGCTCCGGGTGATGTCCAGATCCATAAGCTGCAGTTTGGAAACCACCTGGTCCTGTGTCAGCTTCCGCTCCATGCGCAGGGAGCGGATGGTTTCGCCAATCTGAATATCCTGTTTCAGTTTTTGTTCCATGAAAGAAGCCTCCTTTTTCGTGTTTCCGGGAGTATGCCGAAACCGATCTCGTGAATTTGCAATGTATTCATTGCAGTTTCCTTGATTCTACTGGATATTCCGAGTATAATTGCAATGTATTCATTGCAAAACCGCAGGGGCTTAGGCCCTGCGGTCAGTTCTGTTTCTCTACCAGGGAGGCTTTGGAGAGCAGCTCCTGGATCGTTTCGATGGTTTTGTTATCCAGGGAGCTGACATATTGGATGAGGTTTAAGGCAGCCGGTGACATCCTGTAATCATGCGCCTGGCATAAAAGCCAGCGATCCATAGACAGGCTGAAGGTTTTGGAAAGGACCATGGCAACTTCCAGAGATGGAAGTTGTTGTCCACGTTCAATCTTGGTATAGTATGAATAGGAAATGCCTGCTTTTTCTGCAGCATATTCCTGGGTGTATCCGAGCTGGAGCCGTCGTTCCTTCAGGATCCTGCCGATCCGCCTGATTTCAGATTGTTCCATGTTCTTTACACCCCCTTTCCATGTTTGCCTTTATGGTAAGACATAAATAGTGTCTGAACCACATACTATTTATGCTCATAACAGACACAAATAATGCTTGTTACAGACATAAATAAAGCGGGAGGAAGGACGATGCAGAAAGGAAAGTATTACCGGATGAGAAAAGAACTGGTATGGGGAGCGGGCATCCTGGCTGCCCTGCTTCTTTTTTTCACAGCTTTTGGGAAAATGAAAGATACGGCAGATATGCTGCAACAGGAGGAGTTCACTTCTATGGAGTATAAAGAATTGCCAGCAGTCCAGTCGGAATTGTCGGATTCGGAGGGCTGTTATCTGTGTGGTACAGCAAAGGAAAGCCTGATGGGATATTTCCGGCAGTTTGATGATCTGGGGATTATCAGTGTAAACCAGTGGTATGTGCTGGATTTCGGCATCCTGCCTCATGAGGAGGACGGAGCAGATACCAGTGGCACCAGGACTGCCATGACAGGCACCGGGGAAGGCGGAGATTTCTTTTCCAGCACACAGACACCCTCCCGTGGGATTTCCAAGGTGAAAGTCAGTTATGGGGAAGATAGCATCCTGGATGTGGAGAAGGCAAAAACCATTCTCTGCCAGGACTGCCTGGATAAGCTGCTCGCTGTCATGGAAACCTACGGACCGGAAGGGGAGGAACCAAAGCCCAGGGATCTTTGTCTGGTGGATTTTCAGACGCTGGAGCTGTATTCCCTGCAGGAGCAGCATGCCAGCTACTACATCAGGGATTATTATGTACGGCTGGATCAGACGGAAGACGGGATGGAGGTGGAGGCGGTCTATGCGCCGGAAAGAAAGTAACGGGAACCTGCAGATACATTTTGAAAATTCCATGTCTTTATGGCTTCTCATATTTTTCTGATATTTTTTGAAGTGAAGCAAAGAAATGAAAGTGTGGATATGATGATTCTGAAACAATCGGCCTCTGCAAAACTTCAAAGGGCAGACGGGGGATATGCTGCATCAGAACAGTCAAAGAAATGTTTCAAAGCCAATCCCGAAAAGCTATTTCATTCTGATTAATAATGCGGGGCGGCAGCACTTTGTGCTGTCCCCCGTGCTTGCCTATCTGTAAAGGCGAATAAGGATGTCAATGCCAATGCGCGTTCATCTTGATCGTTGACTGGCTCGGCCGCCTTTGCTACTTCTTTTACAAATCCATTTTCTCAATCTTGCGAATACCAATATGGGTAAATAATATTCCCGCACAAATAGAATAAAGGAGAAAAAGCATTGTAGAGAGTGCGATTTGTGAGCTGTTTGAAGAAGTTACAACTATGTAATGTAATGGCGAGAGATATTTTATCCCGTCTATATAAGACATTAAATTCATTATGATATAGAGAATCATGTACACGCCTACACATACAAGTGTCTTCAACCTTGTTGCCATTAGCATTACGAGAAAAATCGTTATCAGCCAAAACATACAATTACAAATGATTTGAGCGACTTCCATACTCACATTACTATCATAGAATATGCCGCTTGCAACATTTGGATTGTGAACAAGCACAGCATAATAAAATACGATACTCGTTAGAACTAATAAAATATCTATGAATACCGAAAAAATTAACAGTGCTAATTCTTTGCCTCCATATATCAATTTTCGGATACCGATTTGATTTATGTATAAGCGAATACTCTTATTCTCAATTTCTGATGCCAAACTTCTTCCAATGATTGCAGATAAAATCACATTGAAAATGAACATAGACTGACTCATCTGAAACATTGCGCTGACAAAGCCTATGGCTGTTATATTTCCTGTACCTGTATATGTGATAACATCTGAATTAGAAGCTAAACCCACAGAATATAAAATTGGCACAAGTAAAATTGCAAACATGAGCCACGAATCTTTTCTTTGGAATAGTTTTTTTAATTCTACTTTTGTGATAATTGCAAGAGTGTTCATTCTTATCCCTCCATTCCAAACAGGCTTTTGAGATTATTTTTCTGGACGGAGAAACCACAAATATAATGCCCTTTTTGCAGTAATATCTTCTGAATATCTATAATAAGTGTTTCGTCCTGAAACATGATTTTATCCTCGAAGAAACGCAAATCGCTACATTTTTCAAGAAGTGACCGCTTTATATCATCAGAAATTGTGCGTTCGATTTTTACGGTATAAGTTTGCTTATGTTCAAGTGGCTGGTCTAACTGCTTGTTGCCTTTTGAAATCATGACCACTCTATCGCAAATTTCATCTACATCATCTAAATCATGGCTTGAAAATAATACTGGTACGTTCTGTTTATGTGCCATATCCAAAATAGTCTGTTTGAAAAGCTCTTTGCCGATTGGATCAAGGCCAACAAAGGGTTCATCCAAAATCAGAAAACCGACTTCTGTAAATAAACACTGGCATAGACCGAGCCGCTGCTTCATACCAAAAGAAAATTCTTTGACTTTCTTTTTACGGCTGCTATAAAGTTCTGTCATTTCCAGCAGTTCCTTGATTCGCGTGTCCTGTTTCAAATTAGTCAGTTGTGAAAGCAAACGTAGATTTTCCTCTGCAGAAATGTAATCTAAAAATTGCGGTTCAATCAAAATGCCAAATTCTCGTATTATCAATGGGTTTGCAACGATATTTTTCCCTTTATATTGCACTTGACCGGCACTTGGTTTACTATATCCGCAAATGATATTTAATAGCGTTGTTTTTCCAGCGCCATTCTCTCCAATTAGTGCAACAATTTCACCCGGACATATATCCATAGAAAAATCATTCAAGGCGATTTTATCTCCATACCTTTTCGTTACATTTTGCACTTGTAACAAATAGTCTTTTCCCATGCCTCATACCCTTTCTTAAAATATGGCTATCAATATACAAAGCTAAAAATTAAAACAACCACGACAATCAGAAGAACAGCGGCAATACCGCCTCCGATGATAGCTCCCCATTTTATGATTTTCTTGGCGTTTTCCACATCACTGTATATGGAATTTAGCCTTTCGCTATTTAAGTTTTTTTCCCGCACTTCCTGCACATCAATGTCCTTGACGAGTTCATCTAACGTCAAGCCAAAGAAGTCACTCAACAATACCAACCGTTGAAAATCAGGATAGGACTGGCAGCTTTCCCACTTTGAAATCGTCTGCCTTGTCACATTCAATTCTGCTCCCAGTTCTTCTTGGGATAACCCTTTGCTTTTTCTCAAAGAAATCAATTTTTCATTAAAATTCATATTCTGCACTCCCTTTTGCTTTTATGGTGGATTAATTATAACAAAAGCTACCTTTAGTATTCCACCAATAAGGGGTGGAAATCTGTCAACTGATAATAACATTTGATAAAAGAACGCCGGTTCCGAAAAAAATTCTCCACTCTGAATAATAATGCGGGGCGTTGAACATAGCGGGATGACGAAATACGCTGTTCTAACCGTTCAGGCTATGGTATGATAAGACTATTGAAAGCAAAGGAGCGTGATTTTGTGAAAGAACAGGAATGTACGCTGGATCTGAATACAATAGAAGCGGCGGTCGCCGGGGAGAAATGGGCGCTGGAGAAGGTGCTGGCGTATTATGCGGATTATATTGAGGAACTGGCGACAGTAGAAATCGAACAGCCAGATGGAAACGTGAAAAAAGTTGTGGATGAGGACATGAAGCAGCAGATCGGTCTGAAACTGTTGGAAGAAATCCCGAACTTTCCATTGGAGGAAGCGAAGAAGAAAGTAGCAGAGGAATGAAGAGACAAATTGGAATTTTTAAGCCTGAAAGGAGAACTTTATGGAAGAATTAAAATCTATCATGGAAAAATTTGCTGCGTCAGATTGGGATTTAATAGCTGTTCCCGCACAACAATGGTTAGATGGAGAAGCTGATAAAAATGCTTTAGTATCAGCAATTAAGCAGGCTGATAAAGAATGTGGAAATTGCGGGTGCGAATTAGACCCATTGTATAAAAGAGCATTGGAACTTCTTTGAGAATACGTCAACTCCTAAGCTAGAGGGGATATAGCAATATGAAAAACAATAGATATTTAACTATTGGCTTATTAACGGGATTTATTGTGGGTGGCTGCATAGGTGTGTTGGCATGGGTGTTTTTACAAAATATTTTTGCCATTCCTATTTGTGCAAGTATCGGAATATTGATTGGAATTGTTATAGGTACGGTGATTGATTATCAAAAAAATCATCAAGAGAAATAGCAAAAATGGATGATGCCTTAAAGGGAAAATCCTAAGTTGTCGAATTGGAATTTTTCAAGGAGGATTTACAATGAAATGTATGAAATGTCATAACACATTGCACTCAGAAACCGGCGAATTTTCTATGGCTATTAACGGAAAAAGTATAAAAGTCATAAATGCACCTGTATTACATTGCAAGAACTGTAATTCGGTAATTATTAGCGACGAAGTAAAAGAAAAGGCAAAAGAATTTTCAAAAGTATATTTATATCCAGACAATACTCTTGATTACGCAGAATGTGAAGCCGGAACGATTATGTCGGTAATGAATTTACTGCTTTGATGACGACAAATCCTAAGTTGTCGAATTGGAAGTTATCGAGGTGTTTAATCATGAATGAAAGAGAAAAGATTATCCGTTTATGGTTTGATATGTGGCTACAAAAGAAAGACTTAGGTATTTCCGAGATATTTGCAGGCAATTCCCTCTATATTGAAAGTTGGGGGCCGGAGTATCATGGCTCCGCAAAAATTAAACTTTGGTTTGACGAATGGAATACCCGAGGCACCGTTCTTCAATGGGATATAAAACAGTTCTTTCACAAAGAAAATAAGACGATAGTCGAATGGTACTTTAAAAATCAAATGAAAAATGGAAAGGTTGAAGCGTTTGACGGAGTTTCCCTTATTGAGTGGACAAGTGACAACAACATTTTGTTCCTCAAAGAGTTCGGTTGTAACATCAATCACTATGATCCTTATGAACACGGAAATGAGCCTCAATTCAGAGACGAAAAAGCAGGTTGGTTTTAACGCATTCGTCTACAAATTCCAATTTGAGGAGGTTGGGCTATGGGAAAACAAATAAACTATTATATGGAGTTCAATGATTTTCGACAGTTAGCCCAATACGCATTGGATATTGGCTGTATGGTAGGTAAACAAGAAAATGGCAAAATTGTTAGCAGCAATTCAGTTGATATTGTACAGCCAGATTATAAGAAATATTTTTTCTATTTGCCAGAAACAGAAAAGGTGCTTATTCAGTTACAAGATGATAAGCAACAAATTGGCGGATATAACAAATCTGGAAATGTTGTAATTGAAGCTAACTTCTCACGCATATGGCATGATAGAAAAGAAATATCGCGCGGCAGGCTGTTTTTAAACACAGGATATTATAATGCTCAAGAAAAGAGGATTGATTGTCCTGAATGTATGAAAAAAATATATGAACAACTGAAGATAAAAGTTAAAAAAATAGCTCCCTATACTGAGATGACTGATTTTATTACGGATTATTCTTCAGAAGAGTATAAACAGATAGAATGGAGACATAAAGAATATATTACGCATGAATTGCTTGAATTACATGTGAATAACAGATATAAACTTATAGCATAAAATCCTAATTTGTAGTCCAGATAATTTGAAGTGATAAGGAGAAATTTTTTTATGACAGCGGAAGAAGTGTTTTGTGATTTGTATGATAAATATGGTAAAGATTTTACTTGGCACATGATACCGTTATCGCAATCAAACGGAACTTTGGTTGAAGAATTAAAAAAAGAAATTGGAAATAATCATTTTCTGTATAATAGAAGGATATGGGCAGTGGCAAAGTGCGAAGGGAATGGGGATGTATTGTATGTTACCGGAAGTGAAAATGGGAAAGACATTTATTATATTTTTTCGCTGACGTATTCGGTGGATAATAACATAGACGGATTTCCAAAGTACAAGGAATTTAAAGATATATATGCAGTAAAGGATTTTATTGAACAATCATTAAATGAGAATTAATTTGAAACAGTAAATTCTAAGTTGTAGAGCAGAAAATTGGAAGTTGTGGAGGTCTTAGTATGGGATTATTTGATAAGTTAAAATTGGATAAAGGCAATAAAGATTTTTTTGTATGGCTGGATTCGATTTTAAAGGACGAATTGAATAATGATGTAAAAGCGATTAACTTTAACCTATATGAAGATGCTGATAACAAATGGTCTATTGAGTTAGTCGGTACATTTTCTTTCAATAAAGATGATGATGATTGGGCTTGTGATGAAGTATTTGCTACAAGAGATAATCCTTTCGTGATAGAGTGCGAAAGTGATTGGAAATCAATGGAAACGGTTTTTATTGATTTAGTAAATGAATATCTTTCTTCTGGCAAATATGCAAGCAAATTAAAAGAATACTTAGCGGTTGGTATTGGGTTTGTTGACGGGGATTTGCATATTTTATATGATAAATCCTAAGTTGTAGTGCAGAAAATTGGAATTGCCAGGTTCGCCAGGGGCGTGGATAAATATAAAACTGGGGGACTTGATTTCTCGCATCCCCCAGTGTATAATGAACTCAGAAAGGTAATCAGATGCAAAATCTGATGCCCTCAGTCAATTTATAAGTAATACAGAGATAGCATCCTTGACTTTGGACGGTACAGGATGCTATTTCTTATTATGTCGATTATCTATGTAAGTCAAAGCCGCAAAAATAACTAACAGTAAAGTCAGGACTTCTGTGATAGTCATGGGCATCACCCTCCTTTTTCACTAGAGGGCAAGATCGAAAAGCATCCGTCTTTCTGGTTCAATTATACCGGAATAGTATATCATGGCATATAGCCACTGACAATAAATATATTGTAGGAAATGGCAGCTCTGCAGACGAATATTACAGTGCTGCCGTTTTCTTTTTTACAGGTTCTGCCGGATAATCCGGGTAATAAGCCCCACCGCCACATTGCGCTCCTCATCAATATGCGTAACGACAAAGGATACCTCATCCTTTTTCCCTACGGTACGGGGATCATAGCAGGAATGGGCGATGGCGTTGACGCCAATCGAGAGCCGGACGAATACGGTGCCTTTGTGGATATCTTCCACAACACCGGCATATTTGCCCTGCACCTTGCATTTCTTCATATTTTCCTTGCTGGTATTGCCTTCTACGCTTTTGACATCTGCATGGACGGTAATCTGCTCCGGAGACTCTGCTTTTACATCCAGGATCCGTACCAGGATGTGATCCCCCACACGGAACCGCTCCCTGGCGTCTCCCAGCCAGTCAAAGGATAGATCCCTTGCCAGGATGGAAATTTCCACGCCAAAAATTTCAGCACGGACAACCTTTTCTGCCACAGCGATCACTCTGGCCTGCACGATGCGGTCTTCGCAGACCTTGGGCTTTCCGGATGCATCGGTATCCAGATAGAAAATCTGGCGTTTCTTCAGCATGGCTTCCTTCCGGCTTGCCACAATGCTGCGTGTCTTGGTATCTAATCCTTTCACCAGAAAATCAATCTCACACCCCAGCATATTATTGAGGATTTTATTCTGCCGCAGGGAAAGCTCCCCGTAATCGTGGGCGTTATCCTGGACAAGATTGAGCATCATTTCGGAGATGGGGATGACGGTACGGAAGTCCTTATAATAGACAATGGCGATCAGACTGCCGGCCTCCGTTTTTTCAATGCCGCCCAGTTTCCCGGTGAGGATTTTCCGGGTGCGGTAGGCGTTCTGGATCTCGTGCCAGATGAGATCCGCTTTGGACTGCGGCGTTTCCAGCTGAGCATCGGCGTCCAGGGTAAGGATAGATGTTGCATGGTTCAGTTCGTTTGGCATAAGCTGCCTCCTTTCATAAATCAAGACATTATGGAATCTTTATCCAGCGGAACAATCTCCTCTGGAAACTCCGGAAATTCTTCCGGCAGGTCACTAAGCTCTTCCGGCTGCCCGGAAGGGTAAGCGTGTTTGTCCGGTTCCCGTCGAAGCGGTTTCTCCTGAGAGGGAAAGGCAGGGCGTCTGCCGCTGCGGCCAGGCCGGGGCTTTTTCTTTAAATTCTCCGCAAGAGTCGGTGTATAGTCGTATTCTTCCTGCTCGGCCATCGCCCGCCACTGGGGAACGTGGTCTGCTGCTTTTCTTGGAATCAGTTTTTTGGAATCCGGGTGGAGCGTATAATCGTATTTCTCCACTTCCAGGATTTTCTGTCCCCGCAGGATGATAAGCGCCTTATTTAAGGGCAGCCGCTGAATCTCATCCGGCGTTAAGAGCTTGCGCTTCCCGATGGATCTGGTCTGCCGGTACTCCGGCGTGTAGTCCGACACCCGCCAGGAATTGAGCTGTTTGGCTTCGCTGCTGACTCCAACCGTCACATCTCCGGACCGGTTGGATATAAAGGTGGCGGTCACTTCATCGGTACAGCCTAAGAATAACTGGCTGTCACAATTCCCGATAATTTCCTGCCACTGGTTTAGTGGATACCGGTTTTGCATCTGGGGCAAATTCTGGAAAATACAGGAAATGCTTAAATTTCGGCTCCGGATAACGGAAATTTTTTTGTTCAGCTCCAAGATGGCGCCGGTATTGGCCAGCTCGTCCGCCAGAATATGTACCGGAACCGGCAGCTTTCCGTCCTCCCCTTCTTTATCCGCAAAACGGACCAGCTTGATAAAGATAAAAGTCATGAACAGGGAGGAGAGGAAATCAAAGGTGCTGTCCTGGTCTGAGGTGATACAGAAATACGCACATTTCTGTTTGCCCGGCAGCGTCAGATCGATCTCGTCATAGGAGGTGATCTGCCGGATCATCTTGTTCTGGAACACCTGCAGCCTGGCACCTAACCCGATGATGACACCGGAGCGCACCGTGTCGCTGGCCTGCTTATAGATGCAGTAAGGCACTTTTGCCGGATGGGATACCGGAAGCAGGTCAAACAGGCTGTTCAATTCTTTCTCGGAACTCATAGTCAGCAGCTTGTACACCTGCCCGATATTTTTGGCTTCCGGCGGAAAGCCCTGATCCACATACAGAACCAGGGCTTTTAACAAGTTCATTTCCGCATTATCCCAGAAATGATCCCCTTTAGCAGAGCCGGTATTCTGGATGATGACATCCGCCAAGACCTGAGCCATTGTCTCAGACCCGTTAATCTCCATAAGACAGTTCCAGCTGTCGGAGTTTTCCGGGTTGACCAGGTTGAAACATTTGACGGTATAGCCTTCATTCTCCAGATACACGGACATACTTTCATAGAGTTCGGATTTCGGATCGGTAATGATGAGACTTTCTCCTGGTCCGTCAATTCCGCGGGCAACACTTTGGAAGATAGCATTTCGGACATAGGCACGGCTCTTCATGGAGCCGCTGGAGCCGTAGACTGCCACATTCCGATTCATATAGGTGTGGTAGGGCAGGCAGACGGCCTTGCCGTTCAGCTTGCCTAATATGGTGCCTTTGCTTTTCTTTACATCAGAAGTCAGCTCCAGGACTTTATGCATCTCCTCCGGCGTCATGAACCCGGAGGTGCCATAGGTGCCTTTGGTCGAGTAGTTCAGGTTCCGTTCCCGGTCTGCGACTTCGCCGTTGCGGTCATAGCCCATCCGCATGAGCAAAAAAATCAGCAGCCCAAATACCACAAGGCAGATCCCAATCCCATACAGGTTATACGGAAAATCGGTGACTGCCTGGAAACAGGCTGCCGGATGCGGGGATGGCATCTGTGGGGAACTGCCATTGCCCGGCGTGTTACCGGCGGCAGTCCAGATGCGATAGTTTCGGATAAACTGAGCGATATAGCCGCCTGCATATAAGGTGCAGAGGCTGATGGGAAGCAGATAAATGAGCTTCCACCATTTACGGTTCATGCAAAAACCCCTTTCTGAATTTAGAGAGGTCAATACTGGAGAACCGAATGTCGGCGGTCAGATATCGTTTCAGACAGGGGATTTGGAAATCAAAGCAGATCATCACCCCCTTTCTGCCGTATACATTCAGTCCGGTATTGAATCGGTTAATTCGGTGTAAGTCAAAATCATATGCAAGAACCGCAGGGTTCCCGGAAGCGTCCACCCCATCATGGTCGATGGGAAGGTCTGGCTGCCGGGAACCTAAATCGGATAACAGTAACTGGTCCAGCTGTTTCATGAGCCGTGGCCGGACCAGCAGTTTCAAAAGCGTTTCACCTTCCGGTGTGTTTGGCAGATAGTGAAAGTGTTCATAGGATGTATCCGCTACAAACAGACTCTTTTTGTATCCGCCGGTACTGGTCAGGAGCTGGTAAGCGGTGTCCATGTCCTTCCCGGTCAGGATTGCCCGGACTTTCGGATGTCCCGTATAGGGGAAATCCTGCAGGTAATGCTGCAGGAAGGCGTTCAGCCGTACCTCTGTCCGGTATTCCCACTTGAGTACATGGTCACCGGTGTTATACAGTGCATAGGCACAGTGGGGAGCAAGCAGCACCCCCATGCTCCGGGAATTTCTGATCTTGGTTGCCTCTGAACCGATGTGCTTAAACTCCCGTGATGAGTAAAAAAGGGGCAGGTTTCCCATAGTGAGGATACCGGCTTCGCGGCCTTCCCTGAAAATATCCGGTTTCTGGTCAGCAAAGAACGGGATGCCGGCGCTTAGGAGAGTCAGATAGGTTTCTGCTTTCTGGTACAGACGCAGCCGACGGGTTACTTCGCTTCGGACCTGATTGGTTTCGGTATTCCCGGTGAGGAAGTCACGGAAACGCTCCGGATTTTGAGCAAGGAGCATCTGTTTAGCCCGTCCGGTCAGGCGATAGCCCCTTAAATGATCCCGATAGTGAGTCCGCAGCAGTTTTTGTGCCTTTAACTCTGTAATGAGCTTTTCTCCATAAGAGGGGCTTGGGATCAGACGGGTAAGCTGGTCAGCAGGAAATTCCCCGCAAAGAGCGACCATTTCCAGGAGCCTGTATTTCTGGGAGGTAGAAGGATACAAAATCAGTCACCCCTCCTTCCGGTAGTTACCCATGTAAGTCTGTACTTGGGTAAAAAGTTGTGCTTCCCGGCAAACAAAAAAAGCAGGGATTTCCTGCTTTCAAAGGATGTTTTACCAATGTCGGATAAAATGACGGAAAAATCATGAAATTTCCGATATGGTTTCAATCTCGTTTTTTCGTCCTTTCAGCCACTGGGGAAACCGGGATTTTCCCATCACATAGATGACAGTATGATCCGTATCTCCCAGCTCCGTGGTGTGGTAGGAGTCGCAGTAAAGCCCGCTGTCATCCACCATGATATAGGTGGCAATCGTGTCCAGAAGCTGTTTGAACTCCAGGTTATCGTAATCACGTACCCGGTCAAATGGGCCGTTCCGGTCATAGATCTGGCTGAAGCAGACCACACATTCCCGGTACAGGGGAAGGGAATGGACCGTCAGGTAGTTCTGCAGCGCATAGTTTAGCGGCTCATGGAGAAAGGCAGCGTTGACGTGCTGCTTTCTTTTGGGAAGCAGGCCCGGAAGCGTAATGGAGATCAGATCTTCGTCCTGCCGGATCTCAATCCCCTGGGCATCTGCCGCTTCTTTTAAGTATCCGCTCCGTTTTTCCGGGGCGGCCAGACAGACCAGGTTCCGCATCTGGCAGGCGATCCGTTCCGCCCGCAATGCAGCATTCATACTCAGATCCCCGTAGTTTTCCGGATATGCACGGATATCGGTGGTTTTCAGTGCAAAAACCGTGTTGTTAAGTTTCTGGATCTCTCCTTCCAGCTTCGCAAGCCGTTCATAGAGAATTTTCTGGTTTGAAATGGTGTATTACCTCCTTCCGTAGTAGCTGACAGAGCCGGAGTCATCCACGACACAGAAAGCAAGCACCCCTTCAATCGAGAGTTTCGCCGCCTGCTGGATATTTTCCAGCACCACAAGACGCAACACATCGTGGCGGGGAATGGACTTCATCACATGATCCACCAAAATTTCCTGTTCCAGCGGCACATAGAGGATTTCATATTCCTCATTCTCTGAAAAGAAGTGAAGTTTAACAGGAAAATCCCCGCTGGTATGGAATACGATGGGCTTTTCAAAATCCAGTAAAACCCAGAAGGCAGCAATCGTGCCTCGATCCGGGTTTTTGGCAGCCTCCGGGCTGTCACATAACAGGCCGGCTTCCTTATCATGATAAATCCTTCCCTGCTTGACCAGGCTGGTGATCAGCGACTTGATGGAGTCCTGATTACCAAACATCTTCATTACCTGCTCATACTTGAGGGCATGGTAGGTGGTCAGGAAGCGCAGGAGCTTTTCTCCTTCCCTGTGGTATATCTGATCTCTTGTTTTCATGCCGGATTTCCTCCGTTCAGTAGAATGTGCGTGTGCTGTACGTAGAGTATACGTAGAAATATCTACTTATTATATACGTAGGCTGTACGTACAGCAGTCAGCGTTGGTTTATGGGTACAAAAAAAGCACCGCCGAGGGTGCTGTAAAAAGAAAACTATAAGCAATACCTATTGTAGCATGGGTAAATTTACCCTGCAATCGCAGAACCGGGACAATCCTGTGCCGGAGGTGTGCCACTTCCTACTCCGGGAAGAATTTATTCAGGGTGTCTATGGTTTCCTTTGCCGTATAGCCCCAGAGGATGCTGCTCAGAGCTTCTATCGCCAGGTGGCGTTTCCGGTAGTATGTACGGTAGGAGATATTGGGAATGTGCTGCTCCAGCTTTTCCAGGATCTCTTCCGTGTTCTTCAGCTGCTGCGGCGAGAGAAAGGCATAGTAGAGGATCCAGTAATACTGCTCCCCGTATTTGTGGTTATTCCGCAGAAGATCTACGGAAGACTCCAGCAGCTTCAGCATCCGGTTGCTCCTCTCAATGCTTTTGGCACGTTCCGCAATGTCGCTTCCGGCCAGATCTGCCCCGGCTGCATAAATGGAGTCCAGGAATTCATCAATGCTGGAACCGTACTGCACCTTGAACTGGTTCTCCATCTGGTGAACGACCACTTTCAGACTGTATGTAGCATCCCGGTAACGGCGCAGGAACTGGTACGTATCATGAAACCGGGGATTTTCTTCCGGTGTTGGGAAGTCCTGTCCTTTACGCTTCGGCATACAGATCACCTCCTTCCTGACTTCCAGTTCCCGCATTTTCCGGTATCTGCGGGGATAGATCTGGCAGTAAGATTTCCGGTGGCTCCATCCTGTGCATCCTTTTAGCCCGCTGTCCTATCCTGCCCTCTTTCGGAAGGGGAGTGTTCGCCAGTACGGTTCGGCGCTGCTGTCCAGCCTTCTTTTCAGGCTCCAGCTTTGCAGACTCCGGCCTGGGTTCTATGTTCAGCTCAAACCGATAGTTTGCGGCTCCAAAGGGGCAGATAATATTTAGACCAATTACAGGTATACTATCCTTGCAGTCTGATAAGGGAGATAATATATACCTGGTCCGGGGGCAGTGACAGCAGGAAATCCCTTGTGTATCCAGGAGTTTTGCGACTTTTTTGACCATGTAGCGGATGTGCGAAATTGGAACGCAGGGAATCGGTTTTGAAACAGTAATCTGCTCATCCGTCACTGTTTCTGGTACGCACACAGTCTCTGGTTCTTCAGTTTCCTCTGCAGGTGTTTCTTTTGGAATGTAAATCGGCAGTTTCATTTTCATAGCAATCTCCTCCTTGTCAATCAGTACGTCGCTGATGTTAAACATAATGGAAAGGTAATTGTTCAGGTAAATCATGCTCCCGTGATTACCACGGAAAGATACCAGGGTGATCAGGTTCATCTTCTCCAGCTTTTTTAATAGTCTGGAGACAGTAGGTTTGGAATGTCCCCACCGTTCTCCCAGTGTCTGGAAGCTGGTCAGAGGGGAACCGGTATTATTCCGATAATAGACGACAGGGCCGGTGTCAGAGCAGAGGACAGACGGATCATTGTATACAGCGTGGATCCACAGGTCGAGCAGAATGTCCATTTCCGAGCATTTGCCTGCCTGGATCAATTTATGGGCTTTTCCAATTGGAAAAAAGAAAAAGCCGGTATCCTTTTTACAGGGATAATTGTATTTCAGGGCAGTATTATCATCCTGCCAGTCAGTGATCCGGAATTTGACCAGGCGGTTTTTCTCCAGCAGGGAATAGGTAATGCAGCCTTCCTCCTGGAGATGCTTCAGGATGGATATGGCCTGATGCTGGAACCGGCAACGAAACCAATCCTGCAGTTCTGAGATACTACAGATCCATTCGCCCGGTGAGAGCGTATAAGTGAGCTGCTCTATGCGCCGGTTTGAATTGCTGTAATTGGCGTAGGAGCAAAGAATCAGATACCAGAAAAGAAAAGAGCCTCCGGTGGTTCGGATGCTCCTGTCATTTAATAAAGTCTGTATGAAGTTGCGGTAGATCCGGCAGCGTGGAAAATCTACGATTTGTTTGAGTTCTAATTGGTATTCCATAAGTAAGCCTCCTAATAAAAAAGGCTGACAACGAATGTCAGCCCGTCAAAATGATATGATTTGTCAGTAGGTATTGAGAGAGTGCAGAAGCCAGTTGGTCTCCTCCGGTCTGACACACTCCATTGCATTTTTATTGCATTTTTAAATTTTGTTTTATTGTTTTATAGCGTTTTATAATCGCTAAAACCCCTGTAAATAAGCCAATCTTTGTTTATATCGCTTACCGTCTGTCTGGAGTTTGAATAATCCACACAATTTGATAAAGTCAGTATTTATGCGGGTTGCAAACAAATTTGTTTAGTGATTGGCAACGAAATGGCAACATTTTGTGATTATTCAAAAGATAAGAATTTTATTTCATAACGTATATAAAGAAACCTTACTGATTTTCAGAAGTAAAAAACTGAATATCGGTAAGGTTTTCTTTTTTCTTATTTTTCTTTTTTAGTCAATTCTTTTACAAGGTAATCACTCAGTTCCTGAGATGGTACCTTGGCACGTTTCTGGTAAGTATCCAGTTCCGGGTACTTATATCTCCATTCATCATATTCTTCCTTGCTGATTTCACCGTTTTCCAGTTTGTCAGCTTGTTCCATCCATGCACGAAACATTTCATCGACAGATGAACCGGGAGCAGATATGGAAGAGTCAAGGCAGAGATGAGGTTGTCCATCTACATTTTTTACCTTCAGACCATACATATCTTCCAGTGCAAATAGTGTATGCATCAGACCTATATGGGTATCAATATCGGGCACGGTTAAAGCATGTGTGTTGACACCAAAGATCTGAGACATTTGTTTTACAAGATCAATCTTAGGAACTCTGGCTTCAGATTCATACTGAGCCATGCGGACATCTGAGGTTTTTCCCATGAATCCCAGTTGTTCTCCGAGTTGCTTTTGTGTCATGCCGATGCGGTTACGAAAATATTTGATACGTTGTCCGATTGCCATTTTTGTTTGCCTCCTTATAGTAGTCATTCGTGTTGTCATAATTAATTGTGATAGAAAATAAAACAATTCTGTTTAGGTTCAGTATAGCATGAGCAATTTCGGATAGCAAGAAGAACTTAAACAAAAAAATTTAATATTCTCATAAAATCACTTGACTTAAATTAAAATGTTTAGTATCATGCGAATGTAATAACTTAAACAAATTACGTTAATATAGAGAGGAGAGATGCGATGTGACGAACAGAACTTTTATGACAGTAGAAGAAGTTGCAGCGGAACTGGGAGTTTCCAAGTCTTATGCTTATAAGATTGTCAAACAGTTAAATGATGAATTACAGAAGCTGGGTTATCTTACGGTAGCTGGCAGAGTAAACACCAATTATTTCCGTAAAAAAGTATGTTACAGCGAAGTGTAAGAGAGAGGAGAATTTGTATGAGTATTTACAAAGATAATGTCACTGGGAAGTGGCGAGTGGTTTATCGGTATACCGACTGGACATGGAAAACGAAACAGACTTCAAAACGAGGATTTCCTACGAAGCGAGAAGCTCAGATGTGGGAACACGAACAAATGTTAAAGCATGATGCAAAACTGGATATGACTTTCGCAAGTTTTTATGAAATCTATGTAGAAGATAAAAAGGAACGAATCCGGGATAACACATGGGGAACTAAGAATAATATTGCCAGAACAAAAATTCTTCCATACTTTGGGGAGAGAAAGATTGCAGAAATTGAACCAAAAGATGTGATTGCATGGCAGAATCATTTGCTTGCATTTAAGAGAGCGAATGGAAAAGGGTATTCTGCTTCATATCTGCGGAAAATCCACAGCCAGTTAAGTGCCATTTTCAATCATGCAGTTGATTTTTATCATTTGCCTTCTAATCCGGCACAGAAAGCTGGAAATATAGCAATAGAGGAATATAAGGAAATGTTGTTCTGGACGAAAGAAGAGTATTTGAAATTTGCAGATGTGATGATGGATAAACCAGTTTCTTACTACGCTTTTGAAATGCTTTACTGGTGTGGTATCCGTGAAGGAGAGTTGCTTGCCCTGACACCAGCGGATTTTGACTTTACAACGCATACACTGCGAATTAACAAATCATATCAAAGATTAAACCGGGAAGATGTGATTACCCCACCAAAGACATTTAAAAGTAACAGATTTATCAAGATGCCACAATTTATATGTGATGAGATGCAGGATTATATGGGAATGCTTTACGGTCTGAAGGAAGACGAAAGAATTTTCACAATTTCCAAATCTTATCTGCATCATGAAATGAACAGAGGATCAAAAGTATCTGGTGTGAAACGAATTCGAGTGCATGATTTGAGACATTCCCATGTATCGTTATTGATCAATATGGGATTTACGGTATTAGCAATCGCAGACCGAATGGGACATGAGAGCATTGATATCACTTATCGATATGCACATCTGTTTCCAAGTGAGCAGACACAAATGGCAGAACAGTTGGATATTGAAAGGATGGAAAAATCAAATGGAGAAAAATCTGGACAGTAAAGGAAGATGGAGAAACAAAATCGTAGCATTCCGGGTATCACCGGAAGAAGTAGAGCAGATTGATGCATGTGTTCGATTGTCAGGACTTAGCAAGCAGGACTATATCACAAAACGATTAACTGATCGGGAAATTGTGGTACAGGGAAATCCAAGAGTGTATAAAGCATTGCGAAATCAGATGGCAGAGATTTATGAAGAATTGAAACGTCTGGAAAAATGCAGTGAGGAAAATGAAGAGTTGTTGAGTATCCTGAGATTGGTCGCAGAGACATTGTATGGATTGAAAGGGGATAATGAATGACAGTAAAAGAAAAAATGACTGTTCCGATTGCATCTGTTGGCGCAGATGTGGAACAGCCATCCAGTAATAAATTAACCAACCAAAGTATAGCAGATTTGCCCGGTAAGGGCAATCTGCAAGCCACAAATAATGCGGAAAATACAGCAAAATCAGCAAATAAAAAGAATCCAGATGATCTGGAAACAGTTTCTATGATGGAATTATACGATACCGCATATCCACCAAAACTGCCAATTGTAGATGGACTTCTATATAACGGAACGTATCTGTTTGTCGGTTCACCGAAAATTGGAAAATCATTCTTTATGGCACAGATCGGGTATCACATCAGTAAAGGACTTCCATTGTGGGGCTTTTCAGTCAGACAGGGAACGGTTCTCTATCTGGCATTGGAAGATGATTATGCAAGGTTGCAGAAGCGATTATCACAGATGTTTGGAATGGAAGGTAGTGAGAATTTTTATTTCGCTACAAAATCCAAATCGCTCAATGACGGACTGGAAAAACAGCTTGTAACGTTTGTGACAGAGCATAAAGACGCAAGATTGATTATCATTGATACTCTTCAAAAAGTGCGTGAAGTTGGTGGAGATAAATTCAGTTACGCCAGTGATTATGAGATTGTAACGAAGCTGAAAGCATTCAGTGATAAATATGGTATCTGTTTTCTGGTTGTGCATCATACAAGGAAAATGGAATCTTCAGATAGTTTTGATATGATTTCTGGCACGAATGGATTGCTTGGAGCTGCGGATGGAGCATTCGTCATGCAGAAAGAAAAACGGACAGATAATAAAGCAGTTCTGGAAGTGGCAGGGCGTGACCAGCAGGATCAGAAACTATGGTTGAACTTTAACCGGGAGAGATGTGTCTGGGAACTTACCAAGACAGAGACAGAACTTTGGAAAGAACCAGAAGATCCAGTGTTGGAAAAAATCAAAGAACTTGTAACAGAGATTACGCCAGAGTGGGCAGGAACAGCAACAGAGCTTGTGGAAGTATTGCAGGTGGAAATGCAGCCGAACGCATTATCACGAAAATTAAATGCCAGCCTGGAACGTCTGATTCTGGAATATGGAATTCAGTATAAAACAGAACGAGGACATGATGGAAGAAAGATCAGATTAACTTTTGTTGGAAAACAAGCGTGACGATATGTGACGGTTGTGACGGTATTTTATATAGCGTGCCGGTAGTGAAAATATCGTCACTATCGTCACAACCGTCACGGAAAGGAGAAACATGGAAAGAAAATCACAGGTACAGATACCCAAAGATTTATTACTGGCATTGTTCCAGTATCATCTTGCCGGGAATGAGGAATATTTGCCGGAGATAGAAAAAGCATTGATGGAAAAATTAGACAGTATGGTAAAACGTCAGTTATATACAACATTCAAAACAGCACCAACCGAGGAAGAACGGGAAAAGGCAAGACAAGAATATTTGGATAAGTGCGGAATGCATAAAGATTTTCGATGGTAAAGGTTCTGCTTGATTACCTAATGACAGGAGCGTGGCACGCACCTGTAGATAGCAAACAAAGAGAAGGTCTGTAAGGTGTAGCCGGTAGTTGATTGGCGAAGAAAAAACTTTTCAAAAGGGGGCCCTGATTCAGGGCGTCCCTGCGGAAATGATAAATGAAGGGAGAGTGACACCATGAGAGAAGGAAGATTAGGTTACAACAGTTATAACAAAAGATATGGATTATTGTCATCAGACTTATGGATTGATCCAGGATTTCACTGCGGAGAATGTCTGGAAGTTCTAGTTGATGATCAGTGGGTAAAGACACGAATGGAAATGAATCTGGCGAGAGAATGGTATTTGGTTGGAACACCGTATTGTGGAGATCTGGAGTATGTACGGGCAAGGATACGGGAATAAAGCAGACAGGAAGAGTAATAGTCGGTTTGTTGTTAGTGAAAAAAATAAGCCCGGATACGGGCAGAAAAAGAGGGCGGATACGCCCAAAATGAAAAGCGAAAGCCAAGTTGTGGTAGATGTAAGAAGCATCTCACAAAGCCCTCGGCGTTTGAGAGCGAAATACACCCATCGCACAAATCAAAGATTTGTACTCAGGATATTTCGCCCTGCCGGGAGCTGTTCCGCCGACAGGCGGATAGTTCGTAAACGGATGCCAATACATCCACTCACAAATGATATGGCAGAATTTATTTTGCCGAAGATAAGGAGGGAGTGCCTATCGGAAGAAATTCATTTATTCAAATGACAAAACTAAGCAATGTAAAAGGCAGAATCACTTATATTTCTAGTCATGTAAAACAGGAAAACCTCTATGCAGTTTATGAAACCACAGAACGGAAATTCTGGCGGGAACTTGCAAAATGTAATCAGGAAGAATTTGTAAAAAGTGGGACGGAGGGCAAATGCATTGAAGCAAGGGAATTGATTATTGCTTTGCCAGAGAGTTTTACAGAATATCAGCCGGATAGATTGCTACAGCTTTTTACAAATCATTTTAAACAGAATTATGGAACAGAGTGCATTGCTGCTTTGCACCACAATAAAAGAAAGACCAATTATCACATTCATTTGATATTTGCAGAACGGAAACTATTAGATGAACCAATCATTAAGATTGCCAGCAGAAATATGTTTTATGATGAAAATGGAAAACATGTCCGAACCAAGAAAGAGATATTAGGAGAAGATGGCGAGATCCGAGAAGGCTGCAGTATTGTGAAGAAAGGAGAAGTCTATGAGAAGAAGCTGTTTACTGCGAAAGATGAACGCTTCAAGAGCAATTCATTTTTGGATGAGGTAAAGCATTCTTATACAGATTTAATCAATATTTATGTGCAGGACGAGAAACAGAAACTACAGGTATTTGAGCGTGGCAGTGTTTATCTTGCAACAAAGAAAATCGGAAAAAATAATCCAAAAGCACAGGAAATAGAAGCAGATAACCAAAAACGCCGGGAATGGAACAGAGCTGTTGATATGGCATTGATTAGTGGAGTGCCAGAACCGAAGATAATGGAAGTGAAGCGGAAAGAAATCACGGAGCCGATCAGGGAATCAATTGCTCGGCGTGGAAACAGACCACGATTATTTTCCAGAGTTGTAACAGTGGCTGTTGAGGCATTGGAGTTTTTGATAGCAAGTGTGCTGTTTAAGAAACCCAGGGAAGTGCCAAAACAGACAGAGCAAACGGAAACAGAACACCCAGAGCATGTTGCTGAAAATAGCACGGCAGCAGTCAAGGCAACAAAAGAAGAAAAGGCAGAACCGGAACAACCTAAAATGACGAGGCTTGCATCAAAGTATCCGAAACTATTTAAAGTGAATAAAGAACTGGAAGATCAAAACGGTGCTATTCAACAGAAACAAAAACAGCTCTCTGCAAAGAAGAAAGAACTGTCAGAGGTCACGGGATGGTTTAAAGGAAGAAAGAAAAAAGAATTGCAGAAAGAAATTGATGAACTGAAAAGTCAGATCAGAGATATGAAAGATTACCTTCCGAGGATTGTGCAGAAGATCGGTTATAGAAGTGTACAGGATTTTTTAAAAGATTTTAAGGCTTCTCAAACTGAGTATAGCGAGTATCGAACTGCAATAGCAAAATGGAAGAAAGAAACTGGCAAAGAGCCAGTAGCACATGGTATTAGAGCGAAGCTGGCAGAAAAGAAACAAGGAATACAGAATGAACAGAAAAATAAACAGCATACCCGTAGTCAGAATAAAGATCGGGGAGCAAGATAGGAGGATAATCATGGAGAAACACATTATGGGGGAAAACGGAATCAGTTATACTTTAGGAGAGGACGGTCTGTATTATCCAGACCTATACCTCCCGGAAGAGACAGAGTATCCGATTGGAAAGTATGGAATGCTGAGAAAGTCATATTTGCAGGAGCATCGGAAAGGACTATATCTGGAGCTGGTGCTTGCTGGAAAGTTAAATGAGCATCTGCATCAGATTGATGAGGATTGTAATCAGATGATGGACAGATTGGTGGAGCAGGTGAAAGAAAGGCAGGGAGTGACAGAAGAATTGAAGATGCAGGATCAGATGGCATGGGTTAGGAGAATGAATAATATTCGGGTTTGTACGGAGGAGATTATATTGAAAGAAATCGTATATAGATAAAGAGTAGGGGGCTGTCGCACCAATGATTAGGAAATCATAGATGCGGCAGCATCTTTTTGCTGTTTTTAAGGCGAAATATTCTCTTCTTTCATTCTATTTCTTTAAAAAGGCGAACTTTAATAAACCTTTTCTGGAAAAAGGTTCGTTTGCAGGATTTACTTTTGAACTTTCAAAATCAGGCGGTTTGTTTGAGGGGAAATAAATGCTGCCCTGTCCTTCCTGCCTGGATCGGTAGTGTAAAAAACTTTGTGGCTTTGGTAAAACCTGGCTCCTTTTTGGTAAGAATTACAGATATGACAATTCTTATCGAAAAGGAGTTTATTTATGGCAGTAGCAAAAGACCAAATCC
>NZ_NFIF01000013.1:0-104682 GCF_002161645.1 Blautia sp. An46
AAAAATGAATGTAAAAGAATTTTCAGTTCATGTGTTTCACTGTTCAGTTATCAAGGTCCCTGTCTTGCGACAGCCATATTAGATTATCACATCTTTTCTGGCTTGTCAAGAACTTTTTTTCATTTTCTTGAAAATTTCTTTTTTCAAGATTTTCCAAAAGTTCCTTTTGACAGTTTCTTAAGATTACCACAAACTCAAAGTTTTGTCAAGATTTTTTAAATCCTTAATCTTAAAACCGTCAGCGGAGAAAGAGGGATTTGAACCCTCGCGCCGCTACTAACGACCTACTCCCTTTCCAGGGGAGCCCCTTCAGCCTCTTGGGTATTTCTCCTTAGCCTGATTAAAAATCTTCTATATAATATCGGAGGTCTTAAAACTCATTCTCCGAAGCGGAGAGAGTGGGATTCGAACCCACGCGCCCTTGCGGACAAACGGTTTTCAAGACCGCCTCGTTATGACCACTTCGATATCTCTCCATTGTGTCGCTCGGTCAGCGACAGGTAGTATTCTAGCATTCTCCAGCCAATCTGTCAATAGGTTTTTTTATTTTTTTTAACTTTCTTTATTTCATCCTTTTTTCCAGGATTTTCTCGGCAATTAAAAGGTCCTCTGGAGTAGTTATTTTAATGTTTTCATAGCTGCCTTCTATAAGAGGGATTTTAACATTTCCATAGAGTTCTGCCACCATAGCGTCGTCTGTAATGCTTTCCATATTATCTTTCCGTGCTTTGTCGTATGCTGCCCTGATAAGAGGATAGGAAAAGACCTGAGGCGTCTGTATTGTCCACACCAGGCTCCTCTTAGGCGTCTCGGCAATCATCTGATTTTCGTCTGCTATTTTTACTGTATCTTTTGAAGGCATCCCTACAACACAGGCTTTATATTCTTTTACTGTTTTTAAAGCTCTGGCTAGAATCTCCTGGGTAATAAAGGGCCTGGCTCCATCATGTATAAATACATAGCTGCAGTCTCCACAGGCAAGAAGTCCCTGGTAGACAGAATCATACCGTTCTTTTCCTCCTGGAACTATTTTCTTTACCTTTGAAAAGCCGTAAGCTTCTACAATCTCTCGTCTGCAGAAATCTATGCTTTCTTTTCCAGTGACCAAAACAATATTCTGAATCTCCGGGCTTTCTTGGAAGCAGGCAAGGCTGTAGTAAAGTATAGGTTTCTCTTTCAGAGTAATAAACTGTTTCTGTATTTTACTGTTCATTCTCTTTCCCTGGCCTGCTGCCAGTACAATAGCTGTACAATTCATTTTATCTCTCTCCTAATTTCAGATTGGGCACAGCGTTCAAATCCCAGCCATGGCGGGTCCCTTTCTTATATTCATAATAAGCAGCGGCACCGATCATTGCTGCGTTATCTGTACATAGAATAGGAGACGGATGATAAAACTTAATATTGTTTTCTTCACAGGCCTTTTCCATAGCACATCTCAGGCCGCTGTTAGAAGCCACTCCTCCGGCTATTGCAAGCTTATCTATGTGATAATCTCTTGCTGCTGCCATGGCATGCTCTACCAGCACCTCTACTACACACCGCTGGAAGGAAGCAGCAACATCTGCCGTTACAATCTCCTCACCCTGCATTCTACATTTATTCAGATAATTGAGCACCGCCGACTTTACTCCACTGAAGCTGAAGTCATAGGGGGCGTCCTCAATCTTGGCTTTGGGGAAATCCATGGCCTGAGGGTTCCCTTCTTTTGCCAGCTTATCTATTTTGGGACCGCCAGGATACCCCAGGCCTATAGCTCTGGCAACTTTATCAAAAGCTTCCCCGGCAGCGTCATCTCTGGTCCTGCCTAAAATCTCAAATTCACCGTAGTCCTTTACGATCACCAGATGGGTATGTCCTCCTGAAACCACAAGGCACAGGAAAGGGGGCTCCAAATCTGGATTTTCCACATAATTAGCCGCAATATGCCCTTCTATATGATGTACTCCCACCAGGGGAATATTTTTTGCAAAGCTGATAGCCTTTGCCTCAGCAACTCCTACCAAAAGAGCACCCACCAGGCCCGGTCCATAAGTAACTCCAATAGCATCCAGGTCATCCAGAGATATATTTGCTTCCTGGAGGGCTTCTTCAATTACCTGATTGATTTTTTCAATGTGCTTTCTGGATGCGATCTCAGGCACAACTCCTCCGTAAAGTTTGTGCAGATCAATCTGAGACGAAATAACATTTGATAAAACCGTCCTGCCATTTTTCACTACCGCTGCAGCGGTTTCATCACAGGAACTCTCTATTGCAAGGATCAATACTTCTTCTTTTCCCATTTTTATCTCCTCTATTCTTCCTCAAACTGCAGTTCTGTAGACTGACGGTCTCTGGCAGCAACCGTATTCGGAAATATTTTCAGTGCTTCTGGAAGAGCCTCTTCAGGCCGTACCAAAGAAGGACTATAATGCGTCAGCCACATTTCTTTTACTTGTGCTTCTCTGGCCAGAACAGCAGCCTCTTTAAATGTCATATGCTTATATGCTTTGGCTTTTTCTTCCTTATCCTGCTCTCCATACATTCCCTCGCAGATAAAAAGGTCCGCTCCCTCTGCATGCTCTGCAATAGACTTCACTGGCCGTGTGTCAGTTGTATAGGTAAGTTTTATTCCTTTTCTGGCAGGTCCCAGCACCATATCCGGAGTATAAAGAGTATCTCCTTCCGTAATGGTTTCTCCTTTCTGAAGAAGATTCCAATATTTCAGAGGAATGTTCTGGTCCTTTGCCCTCTGAGGATCAAATTTCCCCTGTCTTTTAATTTCCAGAGTATATCCATAGCAGGTAACATTGTGATTCACCTTAAAAGCCGTAATATGATACCCGAAAAACTCAAAGGTCTCTTCTGGTTTTGTCAGTTCTATACATTGAATTTCAAAAGGAAGTTCCGGAGCGATTACTCTCAGAGAAGAAACCACCCGGTTCAGTCCCCTTGGTCCTATCAAAGTCAAAGGTTCTGTCCGTTCCGCATTCCCCATGGTCAGAAGAAGTCCCGGAAGACCGCTGATGTGGTCTGCATGAAAATGGGTAAAGCAGATCACATCGATGGGCTTAAAGCTCCAGCCTTTTTCTTTTACTGCCACCTGGGTTCCCTCTCCACAGTCAATCATCAGATTACTGCCGTTATACCGGGTCATTAAGGATGTCAGTTTTCTTCTTGGAAGAGGCATCATACCTCCCGTTCCTAAAAGACATACGTCCAGCATAATCTATTCCTCGTTTCTTCCTGTAACTACTAAATATACCTATAATAGCATAGTTTTTTTTGCACTACAACAATTCCCACTCCATATTTTTCTCAGGAGGGATCTGAAATCCTGCTGTCAGCCTGTCATAACATTCTTCACAGAGATCAAAGGTATGGCTCTCACCATCCTTTTTCGAAAAATATCCCCACTGTACCTGTCCATGGAAAACCCCTTCCTGGACTATGCCTTTTTCTATCCGGATCTTCTTTCCGCAGCAGTTGCAAAAAATCTCCTGTATCTGACGTTCGTTTTGATTTTCGTATTTTCTCATACCTTTCCTCCTCAGTATCGAAAATTTTTGCTTTTACCTGCCTTATTATACAAAAGACATTTGAGAAAACCCAGTGGGAATTAGATGAAAACTTAGCAAAAGATAGCAGCTTCTCATGTACCTTGGACTGTCTCCAGGTCTTTATGCATGAGAATCCCATCCTCTCTGGGATTCTCATAAAAATTTTTCCGGATTCCCTGGTACAAAAAGCCGCAGCTTTCATATAAATGGATTGCAGCGGCATTGCTTTTTCTGACTTCCAGGAAGAAAGAGGCAACCCCTGCCTTTCTCCCTTCTTCTTCCAGAGCTTCCATCAGGCTCCGTCCAATATGCATCCCCTGGTATTCTTTTCTGACAGAAACCTGGGTAATCTCACCCTCATCCAGAACTGTCCACATGCCGATATAGCCGGCTCTTTGTCCATCTATCAGCGCAATGAGATAAATATTTTCTTTTTTTTCCAAGGCTTCCCGAAAGCTATCTTCTTTCCATGGAGCTGAAAAATTTTCCTTCTCTACAGCCGCAGCCCAGGGAATGTCCTCCATTTTCATCTTTCGGATTTCAAGCTTCTCCATTTTTAGCCAGGCGTTTTGCCCTTTCCCTTTCTGCCTGGGATACTCTAAGATATTCCGGCTGATGTTCCTCTGGCCTTTGGGTTCTTCCTTCTTTGTAATAGACAGCCCCCAAAGCAGCTACAGCACCGGCTCTCTGCCTGTTTAGATGGGCAGGAGCAAAGGAATATGGCACCTGACACCTTTCAGCGATCATATCTCTGAAAACAGGCACTCCGTCTCCTAAAAAAATCACCGGTCTTTCCAGACTGTTTAACTCTCTGATCAATTCATCCATAGGCAGAGCTGCCTGGTCTTTTATGGTGATGAGATTATGGTTCTCAAAAGCATAGACTCCTGTATACACCTGTTTTCTCCTGGCATCCATGATCGGGCAGACCAGAGTACCTGGAGCCGTATCATAAAGGTTGTATGCCAGAGCCTCTAAAGTTGGTACGCCAATAAGAGGCTTATTAAGAGCCAGCCCCAGACCTTTTGCTGTTGCGGAACCAATACGCAGTCCGGTGAAAGACCCTGGACCTGCTGCCACTGCAATGGCATCCAGAGTTTCCAGATCAAGCTCCACAGCTTTTTTGATTTCGTCCAGCATGGGGAGAAGAGTCTGGGAATGCGTCTTTTTATAGTTCATCGTATACTCTGCCACCAGTGTGTCGTCTTCCACCAGAGCTACAGAGGCCACCAGGCCTGAACTGTCCAATGCTAATATTTTCATATGGAGTTCCTCCTCTATTCCAATCCCTCTACAGTAATTTTCCGATAATCAAACCCTTTTTCAGGATTTTTCTCTATTGTTACAGAGATCACCTGTTCCGGCAGAAGCTCTTCTATCAGCTCCGCCCATTCAATCAGGCATACTCCGTCTCCGAAAAAGTAATCGTCGTATCCGATTTCTTCCATTTCTTCAATGTCTCCGATACGATATACATCAAAGTGATAGAAAGGAAGTCTGCCTTCTTCATATTCCTGGATAATAGTAAAGGTCGGACTGTTCACCGGCTCCTGGATTCCCAGTCCGCAGGCAACTCCCTGAGTAAAAACCGTTTTTCCCACACCCAGATCTCCGTTTAAGGTATAAATCTGTCCTGGAAGTGCTTTTTCTCCTATCTGTTTTCCTAATTGAAATGTTTCTTTTGCACTGTTCGTTTCTATTATCATGAATCTATCCTCACATTGCCAGTCCACTGACGCCAAAGCAGCAGTTGGAAATTCAGGCAAACCATTCGTCCAATTATGGTCATATCAGTACCTTAGTATAGCACAGAAATTTCCGGCTTGCACCTTTTATTTTTTCCTTCTATAATACATAAGTAACCGTTTAGCCGCGGCATAGCCCCGGCCTCAAACAGATCATTCATAAAATAAAGGAGAATGCATATGGCAAACCCAATTGTAACCATTACCATGGCAAACGGCGATGTTATGAAAGCTGAATTATATCCGGAAATCGCCCCAAATACTGTCAACAATTTTATCAGTCTTGTAAAATCCGGTTTCTATGACGGCCTCAACTTTCATAGAGTTATCCGAGGCTTTATGATCCAGGGCGGCTGTCCTCAGGGCACTGGCATGGGCGGTCCCGGCTATTCTATCAAAGGCGAATTTTCTCAAAATGGATTCCCAAATGCTCTGGCCCACACACCAGGAGTTCTTTCCATGGCAAGAGCTATGCATCCAGACTCTGCCGGCAGCCAGTTTTTCATCATGCATGAAGCAGCTCCTCATCTGGACGGCTCCTATGCAGCTTTCGGAAAAGTAATCGAAGGTATGGACGTGGTAAATAAGATCGCCGAGACTCCTACAGATTACAGTGACCGTCCTATGGAAGAGCAGAAAATCCTGTCCATGACTATAGAAACTTTCGGCACAGAATATCCAGAACCTGAAAAGTGTTAAGTAATCCTATGCGGAATCTCTCAATTTTCAAAAAGGAGATATTCCCCCTGGGAAACTGCATAATACAGTTCCTTTATATCTGTGATAGAAGCCCGTCCGCTGGTGGCTTCTGTCACAGATTTTTTTATCTGCTCCTTCTCCCCTGCCGGCACCAGGATCTGCATTTTCACGGATTCTGTATACTGGCTGTCCATGATGGGCACATTGCTCTGTCCAAAAAGATACTGGAGTTTTCCCACTCCATTGTAGTCTGTACCTATTTCTATCAGCACTCCATGGTTCTTCGTGATCACCCTGCTTTTGACCAGCCCCTCCTGGGCTGCTTTGGAATAGGCTCTCACCAGACCTCCGGTTCCCAGAAGGGTGCCCCCAAAGTATCTGGTTACTACCACTGCTGTATTGTAAAGCTCTTCTCCCAGGAGCACATCCAGTATGGGTTTTCCCGCAGTTCCCCCTGGTTCTCCGTCATCACTGAACCGCATGATTTCCCTCCGTTCACCTATGACATAGGCAAAACAGTTATGGGTAGCGTTCCAGTATTTCTTTCTCATTTTCTCAATAAAGCTCAGAGCTTCCTCTTCACTCTCTACAGGCCGTACTGTAGCGATAAATCGGGATTTTTTCTCCAGGATTTCTCCCTCTCCGCCTTCGTAAACCATTTTATATGTTTCCAGCATAAAATACCTCTTTTCTATATCCAACTATTTTGCATTTTAGCATACTTTCCCTGAAACAGGGAATATTTATGATGAAAAAGTGAAAATACTGTGTGTATTCTAAAGTTTCTTGAATTAGAGAACCTCATTTGTTATAATGGACGGGAAAAGGAGGCAAGACTACATGAATTTTGGAAAACGGGCTACGAATAAGAAACGTAATGCTCTGTCCTCCCGTTCAACTATGATGGGAAAGAAAGCCAATGTTTCTATTCTGCGTATCATTTTCATCTCTCTGATCGCAGTAATTGCTATTGGCGGATGTATGGGAATCGGGGCAATGAGAGGCCTTATCGACGACGCCCCTGACGTTTCAGAAATCAATATCGTTCCTGTAGGAGAGGCTACTTTTGTTTATGATGCAAACGGAGAGCAGCTTCAGAAACTGACAGCTCCGGATTCTAACCGTATGCCTGTAGAGATTGATCAGATTCCCCTGGATCTCCAGCATGCCGTGGTTGCTATCGAGGATGAACGTTTCTATGAACATAATGGTATTGATATAAGAGGTATCCTTCGCGCCGCTGTAGTAGGCATTACCAGCGGAAACTTTTCAGAGGGAGCCAGTACTATCACCCAGCAGCTTATAAAAAATACGGTTTTCACTGACTGGGTAAACGAATCCACCCTGGAACGTTTCGAACGTAAATTCCAGGAATGGTATCTGGCACTGGCACTGGAAAAGCAGATAAAAGACAAGGATGTTATTTTACAGAACTATCTGAACACGATTAACCTTGGAAATGGAAATTACGGAGTTCAGGCTGCTGCCCAGGATTATTTCGGCAAAGATGTCAGTGATCTGACTCTGTCTGAGTGTACCGTTATCGCCGGCATCACGCAAAATCCTACCCGATACAATCCAGTGACCAATCCGGAAAATAATGCAGAACGCCGGCAGGAAGTCCTGGATCATATGCTTGAACAGGAATACATCACCAAGGAACAGTATGACGAGTGTCTTGCAGACAATGTGTACGAAAGGATCCAAAGTGTAGAAAAAGAAAACGAGAGTCAGGATACCACCTACAGCTACTTTATTGACGAGCTGACTGAGCAGGTCATCCAGGATCTTCAGGACAAGCGGGGCTATACAGAACAGCAGGCTTATAACGCCCTTTGGAGCGGCGGATTAAGAATCTACACAACTCAGGACCCTGCTATCCAACAGATTTGTGATGAAGAATACAGTGACCCAGATAATTTTCCTGCTGGAAGTCAGGTAGAACTGGATTATGCTCTTACCGTAAAGCATGCTAACGGAGAAGAGGAAAATTACAGCAAAGAAATGTTAGAACAGTACTTCATTGAGAATGAAAGTTCTGACTTTACCCTTTTATTTGACAGTGAGGAAAGTGCCCAGGCTCATATTGATGCCTATAAAGCAGCTATTCTGACAGAGGGCGATGAGGTAGTGGCAGAAACTGTCCATTTCACTCCTCAGCCTCAGTCATCTCTGACTATCATTGACCAGCATACTGGATATGTAAAAGCAATTGTAGGAGGCAGAGGCGAGAAATCCGCCAGCCTGAGTCTTAACCGGGCAACAAATACCAACAGGCAGCCGGGTTCTACCTTCAAGCCTTTGGCTGCTTATGCAGCAGCTCTCAATGAAGGAGGCATGTCACTGGCTACCACCTTTGAGGACGAGCCTTTTACCTATGACAATGGAGAACCTCTTTACAACGCTGACAGGCAGTATCACGGAACAGTTACCATGCGGGAAGCCATTGTACATTCTTACAACATACCTGCTGTAAAATGTATGATTGAGATAACCCCAGAATTAGGAATTGAATATCTGGAAAAATTCGGGTTCACTTCTCTTATTACTGAACCTACAGAAATTAACGGAAGCATCTACACAGATGTAAATGCAGCCACAGCTATTGGCGGTATCACCCAGGGTGTAAGCAATCTGGAACTTACTGCTGCCTATGCTGCAATTGCCAACAATGGTACTTATATCAAACCGGTATTCTATACAAAAATACTGGATTCTGACGGAAATGTGATCATTGACAATACTGCTGAAAAGACTACTGTGATCAAGCCCAGCACTGCATATCTTCTCACAAATGTTTTGGAAGATGTTATTACAGAAGGCACCGGTACTAGAGTGCAGTTTGACGGTATGCATCTGGCAGGTAAAACCGGTACCACAGATGATTACCGGGACCTTTGGTTCTGCGGATTTTCTCCTTATTATACCTGTTCTGTATGGGCAGGCTATGATGACAACTCGGTTCTTCCTCAGGGAACATACCGCACCTATCAGCAGACCTTATGGCGGAATATTATGGAAAGGATCCATGCAGATCTTCCTGATACAGAGTTTAAGATGCCTTCTACTGTAGAGGAAGCATCTATCTGTACAAGCACAGGCCTTCTGGCAACCTCAAGCTGTAATGCTGTAACGGAATATTTTGATACAGAACAGCTACCTACTCAGTACTGCTCCGGCCATTATACTTACAGCTATAGTTATGATTACAGTTCCAGTTATTCTGAAGATTCTTCTTCAGATGAGGGAAGCTCAGAGGACAGTGAAACAACTGTAGAAGAGCCTACACCAGAAACTCCAGTAGAAGTTCCTGAAGAAACCCAGCCAGAGGTAACTACTCCTGCTGAGGAAACTACTGAGACCCCTCCTGCTGATGCCGGAGGCGGAGAAACGCCAGCGGACACCGGAGAAGTAATACAATAGCTATTTTAAAAATATAGAATTCAACGTATCCAAAAAATACCTGCTGTCAGGCAGATGGATGTTTCCATTCCCCTCAGACAGCAGGTATTTTATATTCTATTTTTATTCACTTAAAACAAGTCTTGCGGCTCCGTATACTCCTGCGTCATTTCCCAGAATTGCCAGACGGATCGGTGTCTCTTTGCAGGCAGTAAATGCATAATTTTTATAATACTTTTCTACACAGTCAATAAGAGGCTCTCCAGCTTTGGAAACACCGCCTCCCAGAACAATCACATCGGGGTCTGTCACACAGGTAAAAGCAGCCAAAGCTCTGCCCATGTATTCAGAAAACTCTTCTACTACCTCAGCTGCCAGCTCATCGCCTTCTTTATAGGCGTCAAATACATCTTTCGCATTTACGCTTGGACAATATCTGAGGGAAGATGATTTATTGGTATTATCCATAGCCTTTCTGGCCAGACGGGCAATTCCTGTTGCAGAAGCGTACTGCTCCAGGCATCCTTTGTTTCCACAGTTACAGGGGATTGATTCCTCTGGATTTACCGGTGCATGTCCGATTTCCCCTCCCGCGCCATGAGCGCCGGTAACAATCTTTTCATTGATGATGATTCCACCGCCTACGCCAGTTCCTAAAGTAACCAGTATCAGGTTTTTAGCTCCCTGTCCACCGCCTTTCCACATTTCACCAAGGGCAGCTACGTTGGCGTCGTTTCCTGCTTTTACTTTAAGACCGGTCATATCTCCCAGCTCTTTTTCGATATTTTTTCTTCCCCAGTGAAGATTTACTGCACAGGCAATTTCTCCGCTTTCTTCTACAGGACCTGGCAGGCCAATGCCGATTCCCCATACCAGAGACTTATCCAGTCCTTTTTCCTTCATCTTTGCCAGCACAGTATCTGCAATATCCGGCAGGATCCGTTCTCCCTGGTTCTCTACGTGAGTCTTGATCTCCCACTTTTCAATCATGTCCCCATTATTTTCAAAGAGTGCGCACTTAACTGTAGTGCCTCCTACATCAATTCCAAAACAGTATTTCTTTTCCACTGTTACTCATCTCCCTCTTCTCTTTTCTTCTCCATGTTCTCCTGAACACGTCTGTATAATTCCTGAGCAGCATTATATCCCATCTTTTTCTGTCTATGATTAACAGCCGCAGACTCTACAATAACTGCCAGATTACGTCCTGGACGGATAGGAAGAGAATGGCATACAACTTTATTTCCGAGGAATTCTGTATATTCTTCTTCCATTCCAAGACGATCATATTCCTTATCCCTGTTCCACTCTTCCAGCTTGATCACCAGATCAATGGACTGTGTGTTCTTTACACTTTCCACACCAAAAAGAGTCTTTACATCTATGATTCCAATACCTCTCAGTTCAATAAAATGCCGGGTGATATCAGGAGCGGAACCTACCAGCGTTACATCGCTGACACGACGTATCTCCACAACATCATCGCTGACAAGACGATGTCCTCTCTTAATCAGTTCCAAAGCGGCCTCACTCTTTCCGATACCGCTCTCGCCCATGATCAGCACGCCTTCACCGTATACATCCACCAAAACGCCATGGATGGAAATGCAAGGTGCAAGCTGCACACCAAGCCAGCGGATAATTTCAGCCATGAAAGCAGAAGTAGTATTTCTGGTCACCAGGATCGGCACATCATATTTATGGGCCAAATTCAGCATATCCTCATCAGGTTCTGTCATGGTAGTAAACACCACGCATGGAATCTTGCTGGAAACAAAGCGTTCAAAAGCTTTCACCTTCTCCTCTCTTTCCAGATGCAAAAGGTAGGTATACTCTACATAACCAATGATCTGGACCCGTTCATTGGCAAAATGCTCCAGATATCCTGTAAGCTGCAGAGCCGGACGGTTAATCTCCGGTGTGTTAATCCTTTTGGCAGATATGTCAATATCCGGTGTTTTATTATACAGGTTCAGTTCCTGTATCATCTTTTTTAGTTCTACACCTTTCATGTCTCTCTCTCCTTCAGTTTATCTTAAAAATCTATTCCTATTTTATCATATGGTATGCACAAGTTCAACAATCCTCTGGAAGTTTAGTTTCCCCTTTATGAAAAAACTCATACACTTCTGCAGCCGACTTTTCATTCATAGAATCCACTGCGGCCAGTTCTTCCCGGGAGGCATCCCGGATTCCCTCAAGTCCCTTAAAATGCTTCATCAGAGCCTTTCTTCTGGCAGGTCCGATGCCGGGAATATCATCCAGTACAGAGTGTACCTGTCCTTTGCTTCTCAGAGAACGGTGATATTCTATGGCAAACCTGTGGGCCTCATCCTGAATCCTTGTAATGAGTTTAAAACCTTCACTGTCTCTGCTTATGGGGATTTCCACGTTATTATAATACAGGCCTCTGGTCCTGTGGTGGTCATCTTTCACCATGCCGCATACAGGTATATTCAGATTCAGCTTCTGAAGCACTTCCAAAGCAATATTCACCTGGCCTCTGCCTCCGTCCATCATCAGCAGATCCGGAAATCTGGTAAAGCTTCCATAGGCATCCTCCAGATTCTCTGTCTTTCTCTCCTCCTGCTCATCCAGTCCATGGACAAATCTTCTGGTAAGAACCTCTTCCATGCTTGCGTAATCGTTTGGTCCTTTCACCCACTTAATTCTAAATTTCCGGTAGTCGCTTTTCTTAGGCTTCCCTTTCTCATAGACCACCATGGAACCTACAGACTGAAAGCCGCTGATGTTGGAAATATCGAAGGCTTCAATCCGGTTCACTTCTTTCAGCCCAAGAAGCTCTGCTATCTCCTTCACTGCTCCTATGGTTCGGCCTTCTTCTCTCTTAATCCGCTCCCGGTCCCTCTGAAGAACCATCTGGGCGTTCTGATAAGCCAGCTCCACCAGTTTTTCCTTAGTCCCCTTTTTAGGAACGGCAATCCTCACTTTCTGTCCCTTTTTCTTTTCCAGCCATTGGCTGATCAGTTCCAGGTCTTCCACTTCTTCCTGGAGCATGATTTCTTTTGGAATAAAGGGAGTCCCTGCATAAAACTGTTTCAGGAAACTAGATAAGACTCCTTTTCTATCGTCTCCAGGGGCTATCTTCATATAAAAATGGTCCCGTCCAATGAGTTTTCCATCCCGGACAAAGAATACCTGTGTCACTGCATCTTCCCCCTCCATGGCAGCAGCTATGATATCTTTGTCCTCTTTGTGCTGATCTGTAATCTTCTGACGTTCTCCAATCTTCTCCACGCTCTGTATCAAATCACGATACTGTGCTGCTTCTTCAAAATCCATTTTTTCTGAAGCAGAAAGCATTTTTTGCCGCAGCTCCTTGAGAATCTCTTTGTGATTGCCATTCAGAAAATCCAGCAGACCTTCTACCTGCTTTTTATAGTCTTCCTGGGAAATATAGCCCTGGCAGGGAGCATTGCACTGCTTAATGTGATAATACAGGCAGGGCCGCTCTTTCCCAATATCTTTCGGAAGACTGCGGCTGCAGGAACGGAGATGATAGAGTTTTCTGGTCAGCTCAATTACATCCTTTACTGCTCCGCCGCTGGTATAAGGGCCAAAATACCGTGACTTATCTTTTTTCATTTTTCTGGCCATCATAATTCTTGGAAAAGCCTCTCCCACTGTCACTTTTATAAAAGGATAGTTTTTGTCATCCTTCAGCATGGTATTATACTTTGGCCGGTGTTCCTTGATCAGATTAGACTCCAGCACCAGGGCCTCCAGCTCAGAGTCTGTGATGATATACTCGAACCTGGCAATCTGTTCCACCATCTGCTCTTTTTTTATGCCCAGATTCCTGCTTTTCTGAAAATACTGCCGCACCCGGTTTTTCAGGCTGATCGCCTTGCCCACATAAATTATGGCGTCTTTATCGTCATGCATGATATACACTCCCGGACGTGCAGGAAGTTTCTTCAGCTCTTCTTCTATGTCAAACATGCCACTCTACCTTTCCTGTTCTTTCAACGAAAAAAGAACTGCTACATTAAGCTTTCTTCAGCATATCCATTTAATGCAGCAGTTCCTTATTCTGTAATTTACTCCTGGTCACTTCCAGAAGAATTTTCCTCTTCTTTTGTATTCTGAGAAAGGGGCTGGATATCTTCCTTCTTTTCTGTCTGAGTGTTGTCGCTGATCCGCGGTTCTTTATCAGACTCTTTCATCCCCTTTGCCTCATGGAAAATTTTCATAAATTCCTTGCCGGTAATGGTCTCTTTCTCAATAAGAAAAGCAGCAATCTTATCCATAACATCTCTGTTCTCACTGAGAAGACGTTTTGCCTCGTCATAGGATTTTTTCAGAAGCTTCATGACTTCATGATCGATTTCTGTAGCTGTAGCATCGCCGCAGTTCAGCATTGCCCGTCCATCCAGGTACTGGTTCTGAGTCTCTGCCAGTCCCATAAGACCGAATCTGTCAGACATACCATACTGTGTGATCATGGCTCTTGCCACCTTAGTAGCCTGTTCAATATCATTTGCAGCTCCTGTAGTCACCGTATCAAATACGATTTCTTCTGCTGCACGGCCTCCCAGATAACCTACCAGCATGGCTTCCAGCTCTTTCCTGGTATTCAGATATTTTTCTTCTTCCGGCACATGCATTACATATCCCAAAGCCCCCATGGTCCTTGGCACAATGGTAATCTTCTGTACCGGTTCAGAATCTTTCTGAAGAGCGCTTACCAGCGCATGTCCAACTTCGTGATAGGATACAATCTTCCTCTCTTCGGAGCTTAAGATCCTGTCCTTCTTCTCCTTACCTACCAGGACCACTTCTACGGCCTCCAGCAGGTCTTTCTGAGACACTGCCTGTCTCCCATGCTTAACGGCCAGAATAGCTGCCTCATTGATCATATTTGCAAGATCAGAGCCCACTGCACCGGATGTAGCCAGAGCGATAGCATCCAAATCTACAGTCTCGTCCAAAGAAACATTTTTCGCATGAACTTTCAGGATGTTTACACGTCCCTTCAGATCCGGACGGTCTACAATAATACGCCTGTCAAAACGTCCCGGACGAAGCAGTGCAGGGTCCAGAACCTCCGGACGGTTGGTTGCAGCAAGGATCAGAAGTCCCTTGGAAGAATCAAATCCATCCATTTCCGCCAGAAGCTGGTTCAGAGTCTGTTCTCTCTCGTCATTCCCTCCGTAGCGGGAATCACGGGTTTTTCCAATAGCATCTACCTCATCAATAAAGATAATACATGGGGCATTTTTCTTTGCCTCTTCAAAAAGATCCCTTACACGGGAGGCTCCCACACCTACAAACATCTCTACAAAGTCAGAACCTGACAAAGAGAAGAAAGGGACATGGGCCTCACCGGCCACTGCTTTTGCCAGAAGAGTTTTTCCTGTTCCCGGAGGTCCTACAAGAAGGGCTCCTTTGGGAAGCTTGGCTCCAATAGCTGCATACTTTCCAGGATTGTGGAGAAAATCCACTACTTCCTGAAGAGATTCTTTTGCCTCATCCTCACCGGCTACGTCTTTAAAGGTAACTCCTGTTTCCTTCTGGACATAAGCTTTTGCTTTGCTCTTGCCTACGCCGCCCATCATTCCTCCGCCTTTGTTCATGCGGCGGAACAGCCAGCTCAGCAGTCCTACCATAATGATCACCGGAAGGATAATGCTCAGCAGACTATAAATAATACTGGAAGTCATATCCGGAGGCTCTTTGGAAAAATTATCCACTCCTGCATCTTCCAGACGCTGGGTCAGTTCACTTTCATCCTCCATCAGAGTGGTATAAATCTCCGTTGTTCCTGCCATAGACCGCTGGGTCTTGGGAGTAATGGTAAGGGTATCTGATCTTAAAACTACGCTTTCTACCTCTCCGTTTTCCAGCATCTCTATAAACTCACTGTAAGATATTTCACTGGTCATATTGCGGGTCATTCTGCTTAAAAGGTTTATGCAGACCAGACTTATCATAATACAGATCAGGAGTACCAGAAGAGACTGTCTATTTTTGGGTCCGTCATTTTTCGGCTCATTGTTCTGATTTTGATTCATCTCATTCCTCCTCACATTATCTTTTATATTATAAAGATTTCTGCTTTATAAAGTCAATATGAACATGATGAAAAAGAGAACACATTTCTTAAACTTTTGTAAATTTCTGTTGAATGTAAACAAAATAAAATATTTTTTCTTCCTGGGCTAGAATTTCTCCCGGCATTTGTAGTATACTAACGCAGTAATATAAAAAATTAGGAAAGAAGGGGCGACGAATAAATGAAAATAGGATTCGACAACGAGAAGTATTTATCTATGCAGTCTGAGCATATTAAAGAGCGTATCAGCAAGTTTGACAATAAATTGTACCTGGAGTTCGGAGGGAAGCTTTTTGATGACTATCATGCTTCCAGAGTATTGCCTGGATTTGCCCCGGACAGTAAGCTCCGTATGTTAATGCAGCTTTCAGAGCATGCGGAAATTGTCATTGTCATCAGTGCCGGTGATATTGAGAAAAATAAAGTGAGAGGTGACCTGGGGATTACTTATGACATTGATGTCCTCCGTCTCATTGATGCCTTCCGGGAAAGAGGACTTTTTGTAGGCAGTGTAGTGATCACCCAGTATTCTGGACAGAACAGTGCCAATGCTTTTAAGACAAAACTGGAAAGTATGGGCATCCGGGTTTATATCCACTACCCAATCGAGGGATACCCAAGCAATATTCCCCTTATCGTAAGCGACGAAGGATACGGCAGGAACGAATACATAGAAACTTCACGCCCTCTGGTAGTCGTCACTGCTCCTGGACCTGGAAGCGGAAAAATGGCAACCTGTCTCTCTCAGCTTTATCATGAGCATAAAAGGGGCATCCATGCAGGCTATGCCAAATTTGAGACCTTCCCTATCTGGAATATTCCGCTGAAACATCCAGTGAATCTGGCCTATGAAGCAGCTACTGCCGACCTTAACGACGTAAATATGATCGATCCTTTCCATCTGGAAGCCTATGGCGAAACTACAGTAAACTATAATAGAGATGTGGAAATCTTCCCTGTACTTAGCGCAATCTTCGAGCGTATATTCGGCAAGTGCCCCTACCAGTCTCCTACAGATATGGGCGTAAATATGGCTGGAAACTGTATCGTAGATGACGAGGTATGCCGGGAAGCTTCTAAGCAGGAAATCATCCGCCGGTATTATCAGGCTCTGGCAGGACGCGTGGAGGAGACAAGCACCGACGAAGAAGTATTCAAACTTGAGCTGCTGATGAAGCAGGCAGGAATCTCTCCGGAAAACAGAAAGGTCACTGTTGCTGCCAAAGAGCGGGCAGAACAGACAGGCGGACCTGCTGCTGCTATTGAGCTGGAAGATGGACAGATTATTACAGGAAAGACTTCTGATCTTCTGGGAGCCTCTGCTGCTCTTCTTCTGAACACATTGAAAGAGCTGGCCGGCATTCAGCATAAAATTCATGTAATCTCTCCGGTGGCTATCGAGCCTATCCAAAAACTGAAGACTGAGTACCTGGGCAGCAAAAACCCAAGGCTCCACACCGATGAAGTCCTCATTGCTCTCTCCAGCAGTGCTGCTACCAGTGATATCGCTAAGCTTGCTCTGGAACAGTTACCCAAGCTGAAAGGCTGTCAGGTCCACTCCTCGGTAATGCTTTCTTCTGTAGATAAAAAAATCTTCAAGAAATTAGGGGTTCAGCTTACTACCGAACCTGTTTACGAACACAAAAAACTTTATTAGTCAAAGACCCTCGCGGCAGTCGCCAAATGGACATGCGAGCATGCCCGCTTGGCTCGTTGCCCGCGGGAATAAAAAGGAGCTGCCGCAGGAAACGGCTGTTGCATTAGTCATATTTCAGGAATATTTATACATTTTATGCGAATTTGTCGAGCATAGCTTTGAGACTATAGGCTCAAAGCGGCACAGACTGAGCAATAAAATGTATAAATATTCTCGATTTTGACTAATGCGACAGCCCCGTTTCTGCAGCAGCTCCTTTTTCTATTGCCATATTCCAGTTTTCTTTTAGCCCTCATATCCATTTGGATTCTTAGACTGCCAGTTCCAGGAATCTCTGCACATGTCTTTGATGTCATGCTCTGCCTTCCAGCCCAGCTCTTTCTCTGCTTTTTCTGCACTGGCATAGCAGGTAGCAATATCCCCTGCACGGCGGGGTTTGATCACATAAGGAATTTTCACTCCCGTAGCTTCTTCAAAATTCTTTACAATATCCAGCACACTGTATCCTTTTCCGGTTCCCAGGTTATAGATGGAAAGTCCGGAATTGTCTTCCAGTTTTTTCAGAGCCTTTACATGGCCTTTGGCAAGGTCTACTACATGGATATAATCTCTTACGCCGGTTCCGTCAGGAGTGTCGTAGTCATTTCCGAATACACCCAGCTCTTTCAGCTTGCCAACAGCCACCTGAGTAATGTAAGGCATCAGATTGTTTGGAATACCGTTTGGATTCTCTCCCATCAGTCCGCTTGGATGAGCGCCGATAGGATTAAAATATCTTAACAGAACTACATTCCATTCCGGATCCGCTTTCTGGATATCTGAAAGGATCTGCTCCAGCATGGATTTTGTCCAGCCATATGGATTTGTACACTGTCCTTTGGGGCATTCCTCTGTAATGGGAACAAAAGCGGGATCACCATATACTGTAGCTGAGGAGGAAAAAATAATGTTCTTTACATTATGCTTTCTCATAACGTCTACCAATGTTAATGTTCCGGAAATATTATTCTCATAGTATTCCCAGGGCTTCTGTACAGATTCACCTACAGCTTTCAGACCTGCAAAGTGAATACAGGAATCAATCTGCTCCTGGTCAAATATTTTATTTAACGCTTCTCTGTCAAGGATATCGGCTTTATAAAATTTCACCGGTTTTCCTGTGATCTGTTCCACTCTCTCCAGTGATTTTTCACTGGCATTGGAAAGATTGTCTAAAACAACTACCTCATAGCCTGCATTCTGCAGCTCCACTACTGTGTGGCTTCCGATAAAACCGGCTCCGCCTGTCACTAAAATTGCCATTTTCTGTTCCTCCTTTGAGAAATGCACTATATTTCTTGTTTTGAAACATTTTTTATGTTCCCTTATTAACTCTACCACTAAATACCAAAAAATTCAAGTACTCTTTTGCATATCTTTCAGAATTCTTTTCCTCTGATTCAGAATCTGCCGCCCCTGGCAGCCAGCCTTTCCAGCCTCTCAATAGCATAAGGGAAAAATTCCTGATAGGCTCTGCAGAAATAATTCCTTCCTTCCTCTGTATAATCTCTTCGGCAGCCTCCTCTGCACAACGGATACCAATGACAGTCAGGACATTCCCTGCCCCTTTCTCTGCCTTCTCTGAGAAAATCTATTTCTGAAAAATCTTCCCGGCCAAAATGGAAATCCTCATCCTGGATATTTCCTGCTCTGTACTGGTCCAGCACATAAAAATCACAAGGGAATATATCTCCATTGGCCTCCACAATATTCTGCATAGAGCACCTGCCCATCTGGGCACAGGCTTCAGGGGGATTCCCCTGGAGCATAGCCAGCCAGTTATCAAATTCCCGTATAGAAACCGGATGTCCTTCCATAATATCTTTATACCATAAGTCAAACAATTCTTTCAGAGCAGAGCCATAATACTCCGGAGTCAGAGACCAGGGCCTCCTGCCTCGTTCTTCTCCAAGAGGATCCAGACATGGAATATACTGATGATAATAAAATCCATGTTTTTTCAAAAACTCATAGATTGAACGGATTTTTCTGGCACTCTGTTTTGTGAGGACACAGAGAATATTCACATCTACCTGCTTCTTCTGGAGAAATTCCGCATTTTTTAGTACTCTCTTAAAAGTATCCTTTCCCTGAGTATCTTTTCTGCTGCGGTCATGGATTTCTCCAATACCGTCCAGAGAAATTCCCACCAAAAAGCGGTTCTTCTTCAGAAATTCCGCCCAGTCATCATCTATTAAAGTTCCATTGGTCTGTATACAAAAAGACAGTCTGGTTTCCGGCTTTTTATATTTCTCTGTAAATTCAATAAATTTCTGAAAAAAGGAAAGTCCTGCCAGCATTGGCTCTCCTCCCTGGAATCCAAAAGTACAGGAATCCTCTGCCTCCTCAAGAGCCTTCTTTACCAATATCTCCAGCGTATCCAGAGCCATAAGGCCATAGGAAGGTATTTCTCTGTTTCTGCACTCATCCTCATAAAAACAATACGAACAGCGGAGATTGCAGTTTGAAGATGCCGGTTTCATCATCATCTGTAAATGTTTCATCGCTCATGCTCCTATAAAAGTCCTAATAATACTCCTGAAAAATTCACTCCAAAATGGCACAGTATCCCGGCTGCCAAAGTACCCTTTCTTTTCACCAGATATCCCAGTACCATTCCTGCCAGAAAAGCGTATCCTCCCTGGACCAGATTCCCATGGATCAGGCCGAAATAGAAAGCCTGGAGAAGATTGGCTGCCCAAAAGGGAAATGCCTCCTCCAGAATTCTCAGAGTCAACCCTCTGAAAAGCAGCTCCTCTGCAATGGGAGCCACTGCCGCCGTGTACAGCAGAGAAAGAAACGTAGGACTGTTCATACCCAGATTTTCCAGAACCTGAGAATAGGATTCCATCAATTCAGGAAAAGTGGTAAATACCATGATCAAAAGGAAATTGGAAATCAGCTGCAGAACCAGCCCTGCCAGCACCAGCAGCAGAACACCTCCGGGAGAGATTCCAAAAAATCCCCCCTGCCTTTTCTCTTCTCTGGCAGGCAGGCGCCAAAACCACAGTGCGCCAGGGATCAGAACCAGCGCATCCATCAGTATATAGATACAATAGGTATCATTAATCTCAAGAAAACTGTAAAAGCCTCCGGTATCTGCCCCTAAAGCGGACAGTACACTTCCAAGCCAGTTCATTACGGGTGGAAATCCCAGAACCACCGCACATTGTACAAACAGCCACATTAGGACCGGCATAAGGCTAAGTCCCAGAATCTTTCCTTTTCCCGTCATAGATATTCCTTTTTATCCAGGTCGCGAAAATGGAAAGACTTCTTTCCTGATGCATACTCTCCCACGATCTGCCCCTGGCCGAAAAGCTTATATTTATAAGTTACCAGTCCTTCCAGTCCTACAGGACCTCTGGCATGGATTTTTCCGGTGCTGATTCCCACTTCTGCTCCGAATCCATACCGGAAACCGTCGGCAAATCTGGTAGAACAGTTTTGATATACCCCTGCGGAATCTACCAGCTGCATAAACTCCAGGGCATGTTCTCTGTTTTCTGTGATAATACAGTCCGTGTGATGAGAACCGTATGTATTAATATGGGCAACTGCTTCTTCCAGGTCTTCTACAATCTTTACAGAAAGGATCAAATCCAGATATTCCCGATGGAACTCCTCTTCTTCCATAACCTCGCAGGAAACGATTTCTCCCACCTCTCTGGTTCCCCGAAGCTTTACACCTGCCTCTGTAAGAGCCTTCTCTACAGCCGGGAGAAATTCTCCTGCTGCCTTCCGGTTTACAAGAAGCGTCTCTACAGCATTGCAGGCTGCAGTATACTGAGTCTTGGCATCTACAATAATTGGAATCGCCTTCTCCATATCATATGTTTCATCTACATAGATATGGCAGACACCATCTGCGTGCCCCATTACCGGAATCTTTGTATGGTTCATAATATACTGTACAAACTGATTGGAGCCTCTTGGGATCAACAAGTCCACACAGTCATCACAGGCTAAAAGTTCGTCAATCTCATTGTGCAGTTCAGCCTGGAGCATACAGCCCTGGGGAAGGCCACAGCCTGTAACTGCCTCATGGATTACAGTAAAAAGTACTTTATTGGTCCTGGCAGTCTCTTTTCCCCCTTTGAGAACCGCACAGTTGCCGCTTTTAATACAGAGTGAAGAAATCTGTACCAGGGCATCAGGCCGGGCCTCAAAAATAATTCCGATCACGCCAATGGGACAGGTAACCCGATACAGTTCCAATCCCTGGTCCAGTTCTCTTGCAAGCTGTACCTGAGAAAGGGGGTCTGGCAGTCTGATTAAATCCTGGATTCCTTTGATTACATCTTCCAGCTTATGCTCATCGAATTTCAGCCGCTTCATCACCGCCTGGCCTAATCCGGATTTTTCGGCGTTCTCCATATCTTCCCTGTTGGCCCGGAAAATTTCCTCTTTATTCTCCAGCAGAGCCTTTGCCGCAGCCTCCAGGGCTTTATTCCTCGTCTCCGGAGACAGAGCTGCCATAACAGGGCTGTCTGCTTTCATTTTTTTCACTTCTGTTCTGATATCCATATTGTCTGCCCTCTTTTCTTTTTACCTTTTACCACTCGATTTCTGAAATCGGCGTTGGATTTTCATTTAATGTAATATCTGTAACCTTTCCGCTTTTAAAGCGGATAATCCTGTCTGCCATAGGCGCCAGGGCTGAATTGTGGGTAATGATGATTACTGTCATATGCTCTTTTCTGCAAGTGTCCTGAAGGAGCTGGAGTATCTGCTTTCCTGTATTATAATCCAGGGCTCCTGTAGGCTCGTCACATAAAAGAAGCTTTGGATTTTTTGCTATAGCCCTGGCTATAGCTACTCTCTGCTGCTCCCCGCCAGAAAGCTGAGCGGGGAAATTCTTCATCCGGTCTCCCAGCCCTACTTTTTTCAGTACCTCTCCCGGATCCAGATAATCCTTACAGATTTGCACTGCCAGTTCTACATTCTCCAGGGCAGTCAGATTAGGCACCAGATTATAAAACTGGAATACAAAACCAACATCATTTCTTCTGTATTTCACCAATTCTTTTTCAGAAAATTTATTCAGGTGCTTTCCTGCTACGATTACTTCTCCTTCTGTAGCCTGGTCCATTCCGCCCAAAATGTTCAGAGCCGTAGTCTTACCAGCACCGGAGGCCCCCAGTATCACCGCCAGCTCCCCTTCCTCTACAGAAAAATTCGTATCATCCAGGGCTTTGATCACTGCCTCATTTTTCTTGCCATAAATTTTTTTCACATGCTGAAATTCAATATAAGCCATAGGCCTGCTCCTCTCCTATTTTTTCTCACTTACCTCCGGATTCCGAAAAAATATCTGAATTTTTGTTCCTTCTCCAAGACAGCTTTCCAGGCTGATGCCGGCATGATGCAGGGCCGCCCCATGCTTCACGATAGAAAGCCCCAGACCAGTTCCTCCCGTCTTTCTGGAATGACTTTTATCCACCCGGTAGAAGCGTTCAAAGATTCGGTCCTGTTCTTCTCTGGCAATGCCGATACCGTTGTCTTCTACTGTAAATTCAGCGCCATTTTCCCGGTCCTTAAGAGAAACCTTTACCCAGCCCCCTTCCCGGTTGTATTTCACAGCATTGTCCACCAGATTATAAAACATTTCATACAGCACATGACGGACCCCTCGTATTTTCACAGAGCTGCCTTCTGTCTGAATAGAAATATTCTTTTTACTTGCCGGAAGGGTCAGGTTCCTGCAGATATCCTGGAGCAGTTCATAAAGGTCCACGGTCTCCAAAGGCAGTTCACCGCTTTTTTCCTCCAGTTTTGATAATTCAATAATATCCTGAACAAGACTGGAAAGCCTGGCAGCTTCATCATAAATCCTGGCGGCAAATTCAGGAACATCTTCCTGGCGGACCATTCCATTTTTCATGATCTCTGCATAACCGGAAATAGACATCAGAGGCGTTTTCAGCTCATGGGATACATTTGCCGAAAATTCTCGCCTTACCTTTTCCGCCTGCTGCAGCTCCTCCACATGACTGGCGATCTGGCGGTTCTGCTGGTCCACCCGGTTCAAAAGTGGGCGAAGCTCTTCATAAACCACATTTTTCAGGGGGTTTTCCAGGTCCAGCTGGTTAATGGGTTCAATAAGTTTTTTCGCCTGATGTTTCGTATAAAGAAATCCCAGAACCAGGATTAAAATCATAATGATTCCCAAAAGGGTAAAGCTGGAAACCATGGTCTGAAAAATACTGTCTGTGGTCTTTCCCACCCGGAGAATATCTCCATCATCCAGCCTAACTGCATAATAAAAGGTCTGACGGGAAAGCATATCCGAAAACCGAAGGGACTGGCCCTCCCCCTCTTCCCTTGCGTTTTGAAATTCCTGAAGTTCTTGAAAATCTTTCTGGTCCTCCTCAGGATTCGAGTCATAGACTGCCTTCCCCTGGGAATCTATCACTGTGATCCGGCTGGTAGTCAGCTGGCCCAGATCTTTTTCAAGGTATTCCTCCCCTACGTTTTCCAGGGCATATCGGATATATTCTGCCTCCTTGATCACATCTGCCTCCATGTCTCCTCTGTATTTATGGTACATGACCAGGCTGGCCGCCAGATAAGTCAGAAGTACAGTCAGAACGACCAGCACCGTTACATGGGTCATGATCTTCTGTCTCATGTTTCTTCTCCTATACGGTATCCTACTCCACGTACAGTCTCGATCAGACTGCCGGAATCTCCCAGCTTCTGCCGCAGAGTACGGATATGAACATCTACGGTCCTGGTTTCTCCATAAATCTCATATCCCCAGATTTTTTCCAGGATTTTTTCTCTGCTGAGCACAGTTCCCTGATTTTCCAGCAGATACCGCAGTAATTCAAATTCTTTCAGAGTAAGGTCTACGCTTCTCCCATTTTCCCAGACTTTGCGGCTTTTCATATCTACCGTCAACTCTTTATAGTGGTACTCTCTGGGAATCTCCTGCTTTTTTGTTCTGCGCAGCACGGCCTTGACTCTGGCCAGAAACTCCATCATACCGAAAGGTTTGGTGATAAAATCATCTGCCCCCCCTTCCAGTCCCCGGACCTTGTCATACTCCGCCTCTTTGGCGGTGACCATGATCACAGGGATGTCCTGGGTATCCGGCCTTCCTTTCAGATATTCCAGAACTGCATATCCGTCTTCTCCCGGAAGCATAATATCCAGCAATATCAGATCCGGTATTTCCTCTTTTAAAGCCTTTTTCAGTTCTTTGCCATTGGCCACTCCTTTTGCCTCATAACCGCTGCTGCCCAGAGTATATACCAGAAGCTCCCTGATATTTCTTTCGTCTTCCACACAGTAAATCATTTCTTCACCTCAGCTACAGTTCTTCCCTGTTCAGCCAGGGAATCCGCTCTCTATTCTGTATTTACGCTAAAAGCTCCGGATAGCGTCTGCCTCATCATCTGTGGTATCTTCTATTTTTTTGATCTGAATATAATAACCTGCATTATCATTGATCTTCACATAGACCCTGTCTCCCTCATGATGTCCCAGGATAGCCTTTCCCAGAGGAGATTCTATACTGATCTTGTTATCCAGGGAATTTCCTCTGATGGAGGTCACCAGTTTATACCTTTCTGTCTCATCATCATCTTCAAAATAAACTTCCACAAAGTTGTTCATACCTGCCTCTCCTGTTTTGGAGGTGTCAGAAACAATCGTGGCGGTTTTCAGCATTCTCTCCAGATAACGGATCCTGCTTTCGTTTTTATTCTTATCCCGCTTGGCTGCATAATACTCAAAGTTCTCACTAAGATCACCCTGGGCTCTGGCTTCTTTTACAGCCTCGATGGCCTCTTTCCTTACCACCAGTTTCCGGTAGTCAATCTCCTCCTGGATCTTTTTCACATCGCTTTGGGTTAATCGCTCTCCCATAACAAACTTCCTTTCTGTCAATACTTCATTTGTCAGAGCAGATATTATCATCTGTTCTTACAGTATAATCCATTCTAAGAGGATTTGTCTATCTTGATTTATCCCCGCACTATGCAAAGCCTACTGTGATGTATATCACAGACAGCAGATTTATTCTATGCTATACTGAAACCAGGAATCTATTTCCATAAGGAGGAAGTCATGGAAACTATATCTGCCAGCCAGCTAAAGGCCTTGAAATTTTTTCACCGTCTGCCCCTGGAGCTTGTCCAGACTCTTTTAAATGCCGGACATATCCAGAATATACCGAAAAAAAACCTGCTTTTTTCCAACGGTGAAAATATCCAAAATGTGCTCCTTCTCCTGTCGGGGGAAGTATCTGTCTACAACATCACCAAACACGGACAGCGGAAAATCCTGTTTTTTCTGGGGAAAGGCCATCTTCTGAACCATGATATAAACAGTTCCCGTTCCCTGTCTCTTTCCTGTGAATCTATCACGCCGGTCCTGGTACTGAAAATTCCCAAAAAGAGCTTTCTGGGCTTTATGAAGGAAAGCTTTCCTCTCACCCAGGCGGTACTGGATGAATATGAGCGGTATCTCTGGCGTCTGGCCCATCAGCTGAAAAATACCTCAGGCAGTATGGTCACGGAGCGGAAGATTGCGGCAAAGCTGTGGAAATTAGGGAGAGACTTCGGAGAACGGCGGGAAGAAGGGGTGTATATCCGCCTGCCTTTTACCATGACTTTAATGGCGGACTTTGTAGGCGTGCCCAGGGAAAATGTTTCCAGAGCCTGCAAAAGCCTGACGGCCAGGGGGCTGCTTATCTGCCGTGACCGCCATTTCATCCTTCCAAACCCTGACGGTCTGGCCGAATTTTATAAAATGTAAAGGAGTGTGTTTATGGGAAATCTCTGGAATAAGGAAGCCCTGTCCCGGCTTCTGGAAAATCTGAAAAAAGACTATGATGTATTTGCTCCCAGGCTTTATGCCGGCGCCGGATGTTATTCTGACACAGATATCGTCCGCTACGGTATCATAGAGTCCTTTGATGAAATTGTCTGGGATGAAAAATCCGATTACAGCTTTAAGGAGGCGCTGCTGCCTATTTCTGATACCATCATGTATTTTACAGAAAACAGCGTAAAAATCCCCGAGGAGAAAAGGAAGCGGCTGATCTTTTTAAGAGCCTGCGATCTGAATGCTTTAAAACGTCTGGATGAGATCTATCTTCACAACGGACCGGAAGATTTCTACTACAAAAATATCCGGGAAAACGCCAGATTTATCTTAATGGGCTGCAGCCAGTCCTTTAAATCCTGCTTCTGTGTCTCCATGGGAACCAATCAGGCGGAAAACTATGACGGCTACGCCCACCCTACTGAAGAAGGTCTTTACCTGGAGCTGAAAGATGAAGCTCTTTCTACCTATGCAGAAGATATCTCCGTTCCCCGGGACAGCCAGGAAATCCAGTATGTAAAAGAAAATGAAGAAACTGTTCCGATCCCGGAAACTCTCCCGGAAAATATTGCTTCTCATGAAGTATGGAAAGAATACAGCGGCAGATGTATCGGCTGCGGACGGTGCAACTTTGTCTGTCCTACCTGCACCTGCTTTACCATGCAGGATATCTTCTACCGGGATAATGAAAATGCAGGAGAACGGCGGAGAGTCTGGGCTTCCTGCCAGGTAGACGGATACAGCGACATTGCCGGGGGCATCAGCTTCCGCAAAGATCAGGGAGAGCGTATGCGGTTCAAGGTGCTCCATAAGATCCAGAATTACAAAAACCGCTTCGGCTACCCTATGTGCGTAGGCTGCGGCAGATGTGAGAATGTGTGTCCAGAATATATTTCTTACATAGAATGTTTAAATAAATTATCAGCGATAGGAGGGAACAGCCATGAATAACGCCTATATGCCTTTTCTGTCCCAGATTCAGAAAGTCATCCGCCATACTGATATCGAATACACCTTCCGCATGCACTATGTGGGAGAGGTAAAACCTGGTCAGTTCTTTGAAGTCTCTGTTCCCAAATACGGAGAGGCTCCCATCTCTGTCAGCGGCATTGGAGAGGATTATGTAGATCTGACCATCCGGAAAGTAGGCAAAGTGACCAATGAAATCTTTGAAAACCAGGAAGGAAAAAGTCTCTTTATGAGAGGGCCTTACGGCAACGGCTTCCTTCCGGAAAATTACCGGGGAAAGGAACTTGCAGTGGTAGCCGGAGGAACAGGGGTATCTCCTGTAAAGGGGATCATCGACTATTTCGGAAGTCACCCGGAAGAAGTAACATCCCTTACCGTCATTGCAGGATTCAAATCTCCCAAAGATGTGCTCTTTAAAGAAGACATCGAGCGGTGGAAAAGCCAGAAAATGGATCTCACCATTACCGTAGACGCAGCCGAAGAGCCTGGCTGGAACGTGGGACTGGTGACAAAATATATCCCGGATATTACTTTTGAGAATAAGGAAAATGCAGCTGTCATCGTAGTAGGGCCTCCCGTAATGATGAAATTCGCTGTGGCAGAATTTAAGAAGCTGGATATTGCAGACCACCAGATCTGGATCTCCCAGGAGAGAAAGATGTGCTGCGGTCTGGGCAAATGCGGCCATTGCCGGATGGGAGACACCTATATCTGTCTGGACGGCCCGGTATTTAATTATACTGAAGGCAAAAAACTGCTGGATTAAGGAGGTTGGAATGATGCATGTTGATGTAAATACAAAGAAGTTAAAAAAGAACGCTTTTCGTGTGACCAAACACAGAGATATCGTAGCCTCCAGAGTCCGTGTTCCCGGAGGGGCATGTAACGCAGAGGTGCTGGCCCAGGTAGCAGCGATTGCCAGAGAATACGGCAACGGCCAGGTGCATATCACTACCCGCCAGGGCTTTGAGATCGAAGGGATCTCTATCCGGGACATGGCAAAGGTCAATGAAAAACTTCAGCCCATTATTGAAAACCTGGAGATCAATCAGGAGACTCCCGGCACCGGCTACGCCTCTTCCGGCACCAGAAACGTCAGCGCCTGTGTGGGCAACCGGGTCTGTCCTTTCGGAAACTACAACACGGCGGCCTTTGCAAAACGGATTGAGAAAGCTATTTTCCCTAATGATCTGCATTTTAAGATTGCCCTTACCGGCTGTGCCAACGACTGTATCAAAGCCAGAATGCACGATTTCGGCATTATCGGCATGACGGAACCTCAGTACGATCCCAGCCGCTGTGTGGGCTGCAGCGCCTGTATCAAAGGCTGCGACCAGCTTTCTGTAGACGCTCTCCACATGGAAAATTATAAGATCGTCCGGAACACAGAAAAATGTGTAGGCTGCGGGGTCTGCGTCACCAAATGCCCTACCAGAGCCTGGACAAGGAGCCGGAAAAAATATTATCGTCTCACCATTATGGGACGTACCGGAAAGAAAAACCCAAGACTGGGAGAAGATTTTCTTCTCTGGGCTGACGAGGATACCATTGTAAAAGTAATCCTGAATACTTATAAATTCGCAAAAGAATACATTGACCCAAAAGCTCCCGGTGGGAAGGAACATGTAGGCTATATTATTGACCGGGTTGGCTTTAAAGAATTTAAAAAATGGGCCCTGGATGGAGTGGAACTGCCTCCTGAGACCATTGTGAAGGATAACGTTTACTGGAGCGGAATTCATTTCAGGTAAAAATGCCACGTCAAAAGGACTGTCTCTCAATCCATCGGAACAAGAAACTATTGTTTCCTGTTTCGGATCTTGAGACAGTCCTTTTACATTGGTCTTTATTTCATTTTTTTCGGAATGATCCTGTCGGATTTATGGCAGTTCAGGAAAATCCCCAGAAACCAGTAGTGATACCAGTGTATGGCGCCCATGCCGCTGTACCATACCGACAGCAAAGGAAAAAATGCATATTCATATGGTCCCAGTCCGGCAAGACAGCCCAGAGAATATAATGTCTGTACCAAAAAACCTCCTAAAATCCCCAGGCACAGTATCCGGCACAGATCATTGGTCAGTTTCCGGATATCCAGGATCATCCATAGAAAGAAGCCCAAAATTACTGCTGCACATACACAAAGACTTACTGGAAAATATTCACCGGTCAGAACCTTCAGGATCCCGGGCAGATCGGGCATTGCCAGATAACTGTGTATATTATCCTTCCATAGCTGCCTGTATCTGTATTGATGAACAGATACCAAAATCCCCGTGAGAGACAAAATGCCGGAAAGAATCCACATCCTTCCCAAAAGTTTCTTCCTTTTTTCCCCATACCAGTTCTTTTTTATCCCTGTTGTCAGGAGAGCCATGTGGGCAGGTACTAACAGTGTCATACAGATACCGCCGCCGATCAGAAAGCCCAGAATAAGATCTCCGGCGAAGATAGCCATAAGCCTAGCAAATCCCTTCTTTTTCTCCCGATAGCCAAAAATCATTCCTCCATATATAGCCGGAAGCATAGTAATGAGCATACTTGCCATTCTTTGCAGAACTTCCGGGCTGGTAAGGCCAGCTCTCTCTGTTCCGCTGATTCCTGTTCCTCCGAAAACAACCCCTAAAACAGCAATCGACAGCCACATGACAAACCAGGTAGAGGCCTTATGAAATTTCTGGGAAAAAAAGCTTCTCGCAGCAAACATCAGCATCCACAGAAAATTTATCAGGCCAAACATCAGCATCGCCACAACAGAAATAACCAGGGATTGTCTTTCTACCCTCAAATAATAGAATATCTGAAGGATTGCTTCTGCAGCTAATATCAGTGCCACTGCCAGCATCAGCTTCTTATCCAGCTGCGGCTGGTGGACCATATCCAGCTGCACGCCGGTCTCCACCGGGTCTCCCATATCTTCTACTGCTTTTTCCACAGCATCTTTCCGGCTCATGCCCGATTCCTGATAAAAATCCGCCTGGTCTTCAATATGCTGCCGCAGTTCTGTGCGGATTTCTTCCCGCACAGCCTCCTGGCGTATCTGTTTCTCCACCTGATCTAAATACTCATATACTTCCATAGGCAGGCCCTCCCAGAACACGGCCTACTGTGCCGGTATAAGTCTCCCACTCCTTTTTCTTTTCTTCCAGATGTTTTCTTCCTGCTCTGGTGATCCTGTAATACTTCCTGATCTTTCCCCCGGCCTCCCTCTCATAGGATTCCAGATATTTCTTCCCCTCCAACCCGTGAAGAAGGGGATAAAGAGTTCCCGCCTTCAGCTCAAAGATGTTCTCCGAACGCTCTTTTAATGTCTCGATCATCTCATAGCCGTACATGTCCTTCTCTGACAATAGTTGAAGCAGGAGAAGGGTAGTGCTTCCCGAGAGAAGGCTTTTATCAATTTTCCCGGCTTTCATAAACACTGCCTCCTTTCAAAAATCCATTTTATATTTATATAGATGTTCTATATATCTGTCATCTATATATTACTCTCAGTACGCCTTCTTGTCAATAATTCCTCTGGAATAACAGAAAATCCCCCAAAAGTCCTTTCTCCTAAAACTTTTATACAGCAATCTATGAAAATGTAAGGAATTCGTAAAATCTTATCATATCTTGTTGCATTTAAATTTTGCAGTGCTATAATAGGTCTGATATTTTAATCTTTTTTTATATTTTCATAATATTTTACAAATAATTTATCACTAATTTGGAGGTAACCATGAATATTATCATTGTTGGCTGCGGTAAGGTAGGATGGACGCTTGCAGAACAGCTATGCAACGAAGAACACCAGGTAGTTGTCATCGATACCAACTCAGAAAAAATACAGCAGCTTTCAGAAGATCTCGATTTATTAGGTATCACAGGAAATGGCTCCAGTATCCGGGTATTGTCCGAAGCCGGACTAAAAGAGGCAGATATCCTGATCGCGGTAACCGGTTCTGATGAGCTGAATCTTCTCTGCTGTCTGATTGCCAAGAAAGTCAGCGATTGTCATACCATTGCCCGTGTGCGGAATCCTATCTACAATAAAGAAGTACATTTCTTGAAAGAGCGTTTAGGAATTTCCATGATCATTAACCCTGAACTGGCAGCCGCGATGGAGATTTCCCGGCTTCTTCGGTTTCCCTCTGCCATCAAACTGGACACCTTTTCCAAAGGCCGTGTGGAACTGCTGAAGTTTAAAGTTCTTCCGGAATTCCGTCTCCAGGGAATGTCTGTTATGGAAGTCATAGAAAAATTCCGTACCGATATCCTGATATGCGGAGTGGAACGTGGGGAAAATGTTTATATTCCTTCCGGTTCCTTTACTTTGCAGGACAATGATCTGGTATCCATCATTGCCTCTCCCAAAAATTCCGCCCTGTTCTTCAAAAAAATCGGGGTACATACCCATCAGGTAAGAAATGCCCTTATTGTAGGCGGCGGCACTCTGGGATATTATCTGGCCTCTCTGCTGATTGAAATGCGGATTAAAGTAAGAATTATTGAATCCAGAAGAGAGCGGTGTGAGGAATTAAGCGATCTTCTCCCGGAAGCCACCATCATCTGCGGTGATGGAACTGATAAAAAACTTCTTTTTGAAGAAGAACTGGCAGAGGCAGAGTCTTTTGTAACTCTTACAAATCTGGACGAAGAGAATATCTTCCTTTCTCTTTTTGCCAAAAAGGTTTCTAAGGCCAAGCTGGTTACTAAGGTAAATCGTCTGATGTTCGATGATGTGGTAGATGAACTGGATCTTGGCAGCGTGATCTATCCCAAGTATATCACTGCTGACTATATCCTTCAGTATGTCAGAGCCATGAGCAATTCTGTAGGAAGTAATGTAGAAACCCTGTACCAGATCCTGGACAGCCAGGCAGAAGCTCTGGAGTTCTATGTAAGAGAATCTTCTATAGTAACAGATATTCCTCTGGCTCAGCTGAATCTGAAAAATAATCTTCTGGTGGCCTGCATTAACCGGGGCGGAAAAGTCCATATTCCCAGAGGTCAGGACACCATACAGGTAGGAGACGCAGTAATCGTAGTAACTACTGTTAAAGGCTTGAAAGACTTAAAAGATATACTGAAAAGATAAGACCGGAGGCAGACATGAATTATGCAATTGTAAGATATATAATCGGCTATGTACTATTCTTCGAGGCAGCTTTTATGGTGCCTCCCTGCATTACAGCTATTATCTACCAGGAATTCTGCGGCTGGTCCTTTGTGATCACCGGCCTGCTCTGTGTACTTTTCGGCTGTGTGCTGGTACATAAAAAGCCAAAAAACAAAATATTTTATACCAAGGAAGGATTTGTCTCAGTAGCTCTGAGCTGGATCATACTAAGTATTATGGGGTCTCTCCCCTTTCTCATCAGCGGCTCTATCACCAATCCCATAGACGCCCTTTTTGAGACGGTGTCCGGCTTTACCACCACAGGTGCCAGTATCATCACGGATGTAGAGGTTCTTCCTAAATGTATTCTTTTCTGGCGAAGCTTTACCCATTGGATCGGAGGTATGGGAGTTCTGGTCTTCCTGCTGTCTATCCTTCATATTACCGGCAGCGGTTCTCATATGAACCTGATGAAGGCAGAAAGCCCGGGTCCCTCTGTAAGCAAACTGACCCCTACCGTCCGTTCCACGGCAAAAACCTTATACCTGATCTACCTGGGAATGACTATCATAGAAATCATCTTACTGCTGATCGGGGGCATGCCGCTTTTTGATACCCTGACCATTACCTTCGGTTCTGCAGGAACCGGTGGCTTCGGGATCAAAAACGACAGTGTGGCAAGCTATTCGGTATACCTTCAGGTAGTGGTAACTATTTCCATGATCCTCTTTGGTGTCAATTTTAATGCCTATTATCTGATCCTTCACAAAAAATTTAAAGAGGCTTTTGCTATCGAAGAGATTCGTTGGTACTTCGGCATTATCCTGGCTTCTACTGTTGTGATCGCAGTTATGGTAACAGATATGTACTCCGGCTTCGGGGAAGCTTTCCAGCAGGCTGCATTCCAGGTAGGTTCCATAATCACTACCACCGGATACGCTACTACAGATTTTAATCTATGGCCGGAAATCCCCAGGACGATCCTGCTGCTCCTGATGCTGGTAGGCGCCTGTGCAGGAAGTACCGGAGGCGGTATTAAAGTATCCCGGCTGGTGATCCTGGTAAAGACTATCGGCAAAGAGCTGCAGACTCTGATACACCCAAGAAGTGTCAAAAAGCTGAAAATGGATGGGCATTCCATAGACCATGAAGTCATCCGTTCCACAAATGTATTTTTGATTGCCTATGTGCTGATTTTCGCATTTTCTGTGCTTCTCATCGCCGTAGACGATTTTGACCTGATCACCAACTTTTCAGCTGTAGCCGCTACGTTCAATAATATCGGCCCTGGCCTTGAAATGATCGGTCCTACCCAGAACTTTTCTGTATATTCAAACTTTTCCACATTGGTGCTGACCTTCGATATGCTTGCAGGAAGACTGGAGATCTTTCCCATCCTGCTGCTCTTCGTAAGAGGTACCTGGAGAAGATACTAAAATATCAGGCGCTGCGCTTTTGTACGTCTCTGTCTTTACAGATAAAAGCCCACGGAACTGTCCTTTTCAACATTGTGAAACAGAACAGCCCGGGGGCTTTTCTATTTAGCTCTATTCTGCTGTTTTTCTTTTATTTGACCAGTATTTTAAAAAACTCAGGTTATAGATAAGAAACAATCCGCTCCAGAATACAATGTGAGATGCAGAAACAGGTGATTCTTTTCAGTCTTTCTACATCTTCTTCTGTATAGCTCCGGTAGCTGCTGCTTTCCTCTCTTTTTGGCTTCAGCAGTCCCTTCTTTTCATAAAACCGGATATTGCCGGGGGATATCCCCGCTTTCTTTGCCGCTTCTCCTATCTTCATAGTCTGTAACCTCCTGCCTCTGATCCTGGATTTCTCTGCAGCCTCGTTTTCCCTGCAGTACAGGACATATGCTTTCTTTTACCTTTGCTATACACCTTCTACCAGGTGGAAGGTCAAGACTTTTTTCCTAAATCCTCGAAATTTTTTTTTCCCAGTCGGACATCTTCCATAAAATCTGTCATATGTTCCGGCAGGCTTTCAAATAGATAGCTGCCGCTTTTCTTTGTCTTTTCCAGATAGTGATTCCGGATCTCCTGGTTCATCATCTGGATTTCTTCTCTCAGATTTCTGGCAGAAAGTCTGGCTGCTCCCTGCCCCATGATGATCACCTGTTCCAAAGCGTCAGAGGTAGCCACAGTTACATGGTACTTCCTTCCGATCTCATGGACTGTCTTTTCAATATACTGGTCGGCGGTTTCCGCCTCTTTTGTATAGACTACATAGATATTATGGTATTTCTGGACTTCTCCCTGTCCTCCTTCCACCTTATAGGCGTCAAACACCAGGATCAGGGTGCATTTTTTGTAGCCCTGATAATTACAGAGCATGTCCATCAGCTTATTTCTGGCCCCTTCAATATTCACCTTGGCCAGTTCCTGAAGATCTTCCCAGGCAAAAATAATATTGTATCCGTCTACCAGAAGATATTCTTTCTCCGGCTCCTGTTTCTTATACCTTCTGGTCTTTTCCGGAGCTTTCTTGACTGCAAAGTCCTCTTCCTGGTTATACCTTGGTCTCTTTATAGGGCCGTAAGTACGGACAAAAATCTCCTCCAGTTCCTGCTGGGTCAGGCGGATCTCCTCAAAACTGGGAGCCGGTGCCGACTGGATCTCCATTTCCGGCTCCTCTTCCTTCCCAAATCCTGTATCGATATGGGCATACTCCTCCACCTGATCCCAGGGCACATTAAAGCCGGCTCCGTGGGAACAGAAAACAGATCCTGTAGGATTTTCCAGATCCCCTTCCGGATCATAAGCCGCCGCTTCTATGATCTCCTGACTGTTGTGACAAGGTTCATAGCCTTTCAATACAAAGGACAGATGCCCCCTTCCTCTGGTATAGGCTGTGACTTCTCTCTGATAGTCCCGCATCTCAGACACCGGAGCGGTTCCTGTAAGAAAAGCATATGCACCCTGAATATCCGGAGTGGAAAAAGTTCCGCTCATCCGCTGGATATCGGCCATAGCCCGGCCAACCGTATCCTGAGGCACCTCCAGGGAATATTCATAAACCGGCTCCAGAAGGATACTTTCTGCCTTTCTCAGTCCCTGGCGCACCGCCCGGTAGGTGGCCTGACGGAAATCTCCCCCTTCCGTATGTTTCAGGTGGGCCCTTCCGGCGATCAGAGTGATCTTCATGTCTGTAATTTCCGAACCGGTAAGGACTCCCAGATGGTGTTTCTCCTCCAGATGGGTAAGGATCAGTCTCTGCCAGTTTCGGTCCAGAACATCCTCGCTGCAGTCTGCGGCAAAAATCAGTCCTGCCCCTCTCTCTAAAGGCTCCAGCAAAAGATGGACCTCCGCATAATGACGAAGAGGTTCAAAGTGTCCGATGCCTTCTACCGGCTCTTTGATGGTTTCTTTGTATACGATATTCCCGGAGCCGAATTCCACTTCTATGCCAAAGCGCTCCAGGATCATCTGTTGCAGGATCTCAATCTGCACTTTCCCCATAACCTGAGCATGGATCTCTCCCAGCTGTTCATTCCAGAGGATCTGAAGTTCCGGAATCTCCTCCTCCAACTGCCTGAGACGAATCAGCATTCCATGAACATCTGTGCCCTGGGGCAGCCGGATCTCATAGGTCAGCACCGGAGTCAGCACCGGAGGAGCAGAAGCCGTCTCTTCCCCAAGGCCTTCTCCTGACCAGGTTTTAGTAAGACCTGTAACTGCGCAGACACAGCCGGCCCCGGCCTCTTCTACTGTCTGAAAACTCTGGCCGTCATAAATCCGGATCTGGTCCGCCTTTTCCTCCCATCCCTCTCCCGAAAGCAGCTGTTTTACTTTCAGGCTTCCTCCGGTGATCTTCATGTGAGTCAGCCGAGTCCCCTTGTCGTCTCTGGAAATCTTGTAAACCTTGGCGCCGAATGATTCAGAATAAGAAGGACATTCCAAAAGATTCTCCAGCCCTTCCAGAAATTCCGTAATTCCCTGGGATTTCAGAGCTGAACCGAAAAAGCAGGGAAAGAGCTCCCTGTTTTTTACCATATCCCCAAGTTTCTTCTGAGAGATATTTCCTGTTTCCAGATATTCTTCCAGCGCAGGCTCCCCGCACATAGCAGCCTCTTCCAGAAATTCTTCCCGGTCTCTGTCCTGGGAAAAGTCTATGCAGTGTTCGTGGAGACGCTTCTTTAACTGGTCCAGTATCTTCTCTTTTTCTGTTCCCTCCTGATCCATTTTATTCACAAAGAGTACTGTAGGGATCTGATACTGTTTTAAAAGTCTCCAGAGAGTCTCTACATGCCCCTGTACCCCGTCAGGACCACTGATGATCAGAATCCCGTAATCCAGCACCTGGAGGGTACGCTCCATTTCCGCAGAAAAGTCCACGTGCCCCGGAGTATCCAGCAGGGTGATCTCCTTGTCTTTCAGTTTAAAAACTGCCTGCTTTGAGAAAATCGTGATACCTCTGGCCCGCTCCATCTCATTGGTATCCAGGAAAGCGTCCTGATGATCCACTCTTCCCATCTTCCGGATACTTCCTGTATGAAACAAAAGGCTTTCCGCCAAAGTGGTCTTTCCTGCATCCACATGGGCCAGAAGGCCGATACTGATATGCTTTGAAGGAATTAAAGCCTGGTTTTTCTGTCTATTTTCAGACGTATTTTCCATGAAAATACCCCTTTCTGTTCTATGATCGTGTAAATATAATCATAGCACAGAAAGGGGGATCTGTCGATAAAGGGTTCTTTGTATGCAACTACTTCAACCTATATCTGCGCCCTTTATTTTTTCCTTCTGCTTCTATTTTTTTAAGCCGTATCAGTTCTCTCACCAATTCGCGGGTTCTTGTTTCTTTAATCCCGAGGAATTCTGCTATTTCCGCTATTCTATATTCTCTGTCCGGCTCCATCCATTCTATAATTTTTTCTAACTGTTGCCTGGTTTTACTTGTAAGTCCCTTTTTATCAGCGTTTTTTATCAACGCTTTTTTATCAGCGTTTTTTATCAGCGCTTTTTTATCTGTATTTTTTACAAATGATAATTTCAAAATAGTTCTGTCTGGACCATACTCTTCTATAACCTCCGGTCGCCTCCATCCCTGCTGTTCCCACACACTGTAAATATCCGGTACGCCGCTGCCGGCTCTCTCGCCAATACCGATCAGATTAAACATTTTCATCAATGCTTTATTTCTGGGATCTGATATGCCGCCTTTGAGCATCTGTGCTTTTCCAGTCCGAATGCTTCCCGGATTCTCCATTACAATGGAATCTGCATCTTTCCGAATCACAATCCCTCTCGGGAAATAAAAGTCTGTATTTACGATACAATTTGCCAAAGCTTCTCTCAATGCCTTGTGTACAGGTGTATCATCTATACGTGTTATTCCCTCCAGCTTAAAAGGAATCTTCAGATCTTTCACAAGTTTCCCGTAAACCCGAAAGAAAAAATCAAAGATATTCCCTGTCCAGTCACCGGAACTGGACTGCAGCCTATCCGTCCAGCGGATTGTCGGATCGAGGACTTCCCGATAATCCAGAAAATATTCAGGAAATTCATATAAAATCTTATACTCTTCTCCAAACATAAGAAGTCCGGCAGCCGTGGGATGTAAAGTATGGTCTCTGGCAGACAGCCTTGCAGCGCCTATCCTCTCCAAATATTCTTCATCACTCAGTCTTTCCCATACATGTTCTGTTCTATAAGCCATATGCCGGTTGCGATAGGCACGCACAGTTTCTGAATTAAGCACTTCAAGAGACATATCCTGCAGAATCTTCATATCTGCTGTTTCTTCCGGTTGATCCCGGAGCATTGCAAGCACCTCGCTGCGGTCACAGTGATAATCCCCCTCCCAGTTTCTGCGGAAAGTACCGTTAAACATGTCTCCATTTATATATACCGGCTTCTGTTCACGCTTTGCCTTAGGGACATGGATAGCCATTATAACATGGTTGTTTTCTTCATATATCTCCAAATCATTATCCGTCAGCAGATTTACTGAAACTTTATTTTTATTATTAATTGTGTCCCAGAAGTCTTTTCTCAGTTTTGTTGCATTGTCCAGCCCAGTCATATACCAGCTGCCGTCTTTGTTTTCCTTTACACCAAGAATAATGATTCCGCCATAGCAGTTAGCAAAAGCAGAATATGTCTCCCATAACGAGTTTGGAAGGCCGCCCCTCGCCTTTTTTACTTCCCGCCGATTATCCTCTCGGTAGGAATCAAATTGGGCCATATCAAAATTCATAGATTTCATCCCTCCCCATATATTTATTTAAGCACCTCTCTGTCAGTTTTCTGTCAAACCGGGTATAAGCTTCCGATCTTCTTTTATTGAATTTGTTTATGATAACAATAATAGCATAATATAAACGAAGAAATAAGTCGATAAAGGGTTCTTTTCAACGGATTTCTTCCAGAAAATGTTCCAGGATCTGGTTTTTCCTGTTTTTCTTCCACAGAGCGTAAATATCCACAAATTCTTCGGATCCTTCCAGGGGAATAAATTTCAGATTGTCTCCATTGGTAATTTTGCTGGTAACAAAAGAGGGAAGTATCGATATACCTTCCTCTGCGGCAACCATCATTAATATACTTTCTATATCATTGCTTTGAAACAGGATATGAGGCTGGCAGCCGGATTTCTGATACAGTTCCAGGAAATGAAGGTCCCCAAAGGAATTTCCGTCTTCTGAAAGAGTCATATAAATAATCGCTTCCCGTGCCAGTTCTTCTCTCCTAAGCACCTGTCGGCGGGCAAAGGGATGACCGTCATACAGCACTACCGTCAGCGGCGATCTTTCCACACAGATACAGCCGGTATCCTCGTTTTTTGCACTATCTTCACTGTTCCATGTAAAGATGATATCGTAGTCTCCTTTCTGAAGGCCGGTCTCCAGGACTCCTGTATCCCAGCGGTAACAGGAAATCAGAATGTTTGGATATTTATTATGAAAACTGCGAAGCCTGTCTGAGAGACTGCTTCTTTCATACCCCTTGATATAGCCCACTTTCAGACTGCCTACCAGTCCCACGGAGGCTTCCCGGACCCTGTGTTCCGCCTGTTCCACACGTTCCAGGATCCCTTTTGCCTCTCTGAGAAATACGCTGCCTTCCGGTGTCAGTCTCACAGGACGAGTATTCCGATCAAACAATTGTACGCCCAGATGACTTTCCAGAGCACGGATCTGCTGGGTAATGGCTGTCTGTGTAATATAATAGCGATCAGCAGCTTTTGTGAAACTCTGGTACTCTGCTACCCCAATGAAATATCGAAGCTGATTGATGTTCATAATATAGTTCTCCCGACAAATATTCTGCCCCCAAAGCCCGGCCTCCTCATATAAAATATCGAAGCAGCCCTAAGGTCCTGCACCCACGTATGAACAGGCTCTTGACTTTGGTATCATATTATAAGTTTATCTTATGTTATCATAGGATATTTGCAGTTGCAATCGATCTTTTCCCCCTCTATCATAATCTAGAGACATATTTTACCCATATTGCTATTATGGGGCTGTCGCATTGTCATATTTCAGGAATATTCTCGATATTGACTAATGCGACAGCCCCAAGAAGGAGACATACTATGAAAATACTGGTTTATGAAACACGGGAGGATGAGCTGGATGCCATCCGCAAGTTAGAAAAGGAACTGCCCATAGAAATCCGGATAACCACAGAAATCCCTTCTCTGGAAAATGTATCTATGGCAAAAGGATACGACGGAATCTCCATTCTGGGACAGGGCAGGATTGATGGGCCCTTTCTGGATGCCCTGGCCAGGCTTAACGTCCACTATATTTCTACCAGAACCATTGGATACAATCACATTGATCTGGAATATGCGAAGAAACTGGGCATCCATGTATGCAATGCCAGTTACGCTCCCAATGGCGTTGCAGACTTTACCATTATGATGATGCTCATGTGTCTGAGGCAGTATAAACAGGCCCTCTGGAGAGGCCAGGTAAACGACTTCTCTCTGGCCGGATTAATGGGCCGGGAAATGAAAGACCTTACTGTGGGGGTTATGGGGACAGGGCGGATAGGCGCTCAGGTAATCCGGGAACTTTCCGGTTTTGGCTGCAGGATCCTGGCCTATGATGTAAGAAAAAATCCTGCTGTCACCCCTCCTGCCATTTATGTGGATCTGGATACCCTCTATGCAGAGTCTGACATTATCACTCTGCACATGCCTCTCTTTGATTCTACCAGAGAGATCATCAACCGGGAAAGTATCAGGAAAATGAAGAAAGGGGTAGTGATCATCAACTGTGCCAGAGGAGAGCTGGCAGATATGGAGGCTTTGATCGAAGGTATCGAATCAGAGCACATCGGCGCTCTGGGGATCGATACTGCAGAAGGAGAAGAGAAGATCATCCATCAGGATCACAAGACCGATATCCTTGCTGACCGGAACTGGTTTTACCTGCATCAGTTCCGGAATGTGATCATGACGCAGCACATGGCTTTTTATACCGATGCGGCAGTGGAAAGTATGGTAAAATGCGGCATACTGGGCATTTATCAGATGATCACCGCCGGGAGCTGCGACACAGAGCTGACTTTCCAGAAATATTAAGCAGTTTTCTGATTAAAGAAACATTGGGAGCTGTCACATTAATCAAAATCGAGAATATTTATACATTTTATTCCTGACATATGACTAATGCGACAGCCCCGCTTTGTTTACATCTTCAATATCTTGTTTTCAGTCCTGCGCTGGATTTTATCGCTTATGGCGGCCAGATCAGCATATTTTATTTCCGTTAGCCACCAGTTTGAATTTACATCCCAAAACTTCCGCAGCTCTTCTGCACATGATCATCCGTTTCAGGAAGATCTCAAAGTAGTCCATTACCGTACACATCTCGTCGTCCAGTTCCAGGTCCATCTGGATCACCCGTTTTTCCCTCTTTACCTCCAGAGTGGATGTAAGGGCCGCATAGTTTACCCGGTCATGGATATCAAAATTGGCAATGGAGGAATTCTGAACCCGGTTCCTTCGCACATCTGTTTTATCTGCCAGGATCAGAGCGGCAGACACCACATCCACCGCAGTGCCTGTAGATTCGTCATGATTTCCGATGGCAGTGGTAACAGTCAGTACATCCTCCAGAGGCATTCCCATCTCTTTCAGTATCCCGTAAGCCAGCAGTGCTCCTGTATGGGCATGATCGTGGCGATTGATGCTGTTGCCGATGTCATGCATATATCCGGCAATCTTACTCAGCCGTATTTCCTTTTCTCCATATCCCAGGTCTTTCAGGATCTTTCCTGCGGTCTCTGCCACTTTTGCTGCGTGTTTCCTGGAATGTTCCGTAAATCCCAGCACATTCAGCACCTGATTTCCCCGTTCTATGAGCAGGTTTATTTCTTCATTTTTCTTAATCTGCCGATAGGTGATCTCACCTTTTTTCTCTTCAGCCATATATCTTGTAACTCCTTTTATAATCTGGTAATCGCGTCCATGGCAAGGAGAGAACGCTCGCACTCCTCCGGGGAGAAAGTAACCTGCCAGCAAAGAGGGCTTCCTTTCATATATTCGGAAGCGTAACTCAGTCCGTTGGTCCTTTCATCCAGCATAGGCCGGTCAATCTGATTGGTATCTCCCAGAAGTATGATCTTGGTACCTTTTCCTGCTCTGGTAATAATCCCCTTCACCTGATTAGGCGTCATATTCTGAGCCTCGTCAATGATCAGGTAGGTTTTTACAATAGAACGGCCCCGGATATAATTCAAAGCTTCAGTCTGGATCAGTCCCCGCTCAAAAATTTCCTCTATTTTTCCCTGAAGCTCCCTCTCATCCTCATACCGCTCCTCTTCGCTGGAATCAATAAGCTGCTCCAGATTGTCAATAATTGGACGCATCAACGGCGAGATTTTTTCCTGCTCATCTCCCGGCAGAAAGCCGATATCGGAATCAAACTGGGCATTTGGGCGTGAAATCAGGATTCTCCGGTATTCTCCTGTGGGGTTGTTCAGCACCTTTTCCAGACCTACGGCCAGAGTGTAGAAAGTCTTACTGGTCCCTGCCATGCCCTTAATGATCACCAGAGGAGCTTTCTCTGCAGGCTGCATAAGGGCCTCCTGGGCAAAATACTGTCCTGCATTTCTGGGAGATACTCCATAGGGCATACTCTTCCGGTATTCCAGTTTTTTTATAACTCCCTTTTCCACTCTTCCAAGCTGTGTCTTCTTGGCAGACTGATCTGCCTTCAGAATCACAAATTCATTTTCTTCTAATCGGGGCACTTTTCTGTTTCCAAACTCATCGGAAAGGTAAACCTCCTCTACCGGAACCCCTTTTTTCTTGAAATCCTTAAACTTCTCTTCCGGCACATATACCTCAATTCTTCCCTTATACTGTCCTTCATATTCCACAACCTGCTCAGTAGTATAATCTTCTGCCCGGATTCCTATGATCTGAGCCTTGATCCGCAGAAGGATATCTTTTGTCACCAGGACCACCTGTTCTCCGGAAGTATCTGCCAGTCCTCTGCAGACCTTTAAAATCCGGTTATCCATTTTGTCTTCCGGCAGATCCTCCGGGAGCTTTACATCTATGTAATTCTTTTCCACCCGGACTATTCCCTTAGATTCCAGCTTTACTCCCTCCAGCAGGTTTCCCTTCAGGCGAAGCTCCTCCAGGATCCTGGTGGCCGCTCTGGCGTTTCTTCCTTTCTCCCCTTCTGCTTTCTTCAGATTGTCCAGTTCTTCCAGCACCACTACCGGAAGGATTACCTGATTGTCTTCAAAACTCAGCAGAGCCTGAGGGTTCTGGATGAGAACATTGGTGTCAATGACATAGATTTTTACCATACGCAGGTCTCCTTTACCATATATACTTTTCGATAGGACAGCTCACGGCAGTCGCCTGCCGGACGTATCCCACAAATGTAAAAAGGAAAGTTATTCTTTCCTTTACAGAAATTATAACTTTCCTTTATTTTACCTGTTACCTGTTTTTGGTTAAATCTTGGTAAACAGCTTTTTCTTATTCTTTTTGTAATACAGAAATCCCACAAAATCCGCCAGAGCCCAGCCAATAGGCACTGACCACCAGATCCCTGTAACGCCGATAAAGTCCACAGCAGACAGGATATAGGCCAGCACTACTCTGGTTCCCAGAGAAAATATGGTAAGTACCACAGACATCCCCGGTCTTTTAATGGCTCTGTACAGTCCATAGAGGAGGAAGAGACAACCGATTCCACAATAAAAGGCTCCCTCGATCCGCAAATACTCCACTCCTGCTGCTAGGATTTCTGTCTCTGAAGGATCCACAAAAATCATCATCAGCGGTCTGGCGAAGATAAATACCAGAAGAGAAATCACCAGGCAAAAAGCCACAGACATCATTACTGCTTTTTTAATGCCTTCTTTAATCCTGTCCGTTTTTCCTGCACCATAGTTCTGTGCCACAAAGGTGGAAAAGGCGTTGCCGAACTCCTGGGCAGGCATGTAGGCAAAAGAATCAATCTTTACCGCTGCCGCAAAAGCCGCCATGATCACTGTTCCAAAGCTGTTTACCAGGCCCTGGACCATAAGAATTCCCAGATTCATCACCGACTGCTGGACAGAGGTGAGAAAAGAGAACTGGGCGATTTCCCGGAGCATAGCCAGCCGCGGCCTCAGATATTTTAACCGGATGCGGAACTCTGGAGTTTTCCAGTAAGTATAGACTGCCAGACCGATCCCGGACACATACTGGGACAGCACCGTGGCAAAAGCCGCTCCTGCCACTCCCCAATGAAATCCCAGGACAAACCACAGATCCAGAACAATGTTCATCACAGAGGATACTGCCAGGAAAATCAGCGGTGCCACAGAATTCCCCACTGCTCTGAGAAGACAGGCAAAATAATTGTATAAAAATGTAGCCAGAATCCCCCAGAAGATCACCCAGAGATATTCCCGCATCATAGCATAGATTTCTTCGGGGACCTGAAGAAGATACATAATGGGATCTATCAGAAGAAAAACTGCCAGATTCAGCACTGCAGCCACTGCAAGGATCAGAACAAAGGAAGCTCCCAGGCTTTCATGGAGCTTTTCCATATCGCCCTCTCCATAGCGGATAGAAAATACCGCCCCGCTGCCCATGCACAGCCCCAGCAGGATAGATGTGAGAAAGGTCATCAGGGTATAGGAAGAACCTACCGCCGCCAATGCCCCGGAACCAATAAACCTGCCTACGATCAGGGTATCTGCAATATTATAAAGCTGCTGCAGCATATTTCCGCCGATCATAGGCAGGGCAAAAAATACTAATGTCTTTGTGATCGGCCCCTGTGTCAGATTTTTCTGCATATTTCTTTCCCCCTAACGGGACTATTCTAACACAAAAGAGCCTCTGTGAAAACTACTTATACCTCATCCTCATAAGGAACCGGTGTATCGTCCTTCATATCCAGATTGTTCAGATATTTTTTTGTCTCCATAACGATCACCGGCGACAGAAGAAGCACAGCGATCAGGTTTGGTATAGCCATCAGTGCGTTCAGGATATCCGCTACCAGCCAGATCAGGTTTAACGGTGCGATAGGCGCGATCACTGCCACGATTATGTACAGGACACGATATGGGATCATAATCTTCTTTCCTGCAAAGTATTCAATACACCGCTCTCCATAATAAGCCCAGCCCAGAACCGTAGAGAAAGCGAAAGTAATGATACCCATTACCAGGATCACCGGACCCAGGCCCGGTATCTGATTAAATGCCAGAGTCGTCAGCACGCCGCCGTCGCTGATACTTCCCATATCGATATCCGGATTTTTCATAATGCTGGTTACCAGTACCAGGCCTGTCATAGCACAGACTACTACCGTATCCCAGAAGGTTCCTGTACTGGATACCAGCGCCTGGCGCACAGGATTTCTGGTCTGGGCAGCCGCTGCAGCGATAGGTGCAGAACCCATACCGGATTCATTAGAAAACAGACCTCTTGCAACTCCGTAATGCATAGCCTGCATAATACCGCCGCCAATGAGACCGCCGGCTGCTGCTCCCGGCTTAAAGGCCAGGGTACAGATTGTCTGAAGAGCAGGAATGATAAAGTCATAATTAAAGCAAAGGATGATAATGCAGCCAAATACATAGAAGAAGGCCATGAAAGGAACCAGCTTCTCACATACATTGGCAATGGATTTGATCCCGCCGAAAATAACCATAGCCACCAGAACACCCACTACGATACCAATAATCCAGGTAGGGATCCCCAGGTTCTCATTACATACAGAAGCAATGGCATTTACCTGGGTGGCGCAGCCGATCCCGAAAGAAGCCAGACCGCCGAAGATGGCAAAAAGAAGGCCCAGCCATTTTGCATGAAGACCTCTCTCCAGAGCATACATGGCCCCGCCCAGCATACGTCCGTCTCTTGTCTTTACACGATATTTCACAGAGATCAGAGCCTCGCTGTACTTTGTGGCAATTCCGAATACGCCGGTAAGCCAGCACCAGAGTACCGCGCCGGGTCCTCCAAGGGCAATGGCCGTTCCCACACCGATGATGTTTCCTGTACCAATGGTTGCCGCCAAAGCTGTGGTAAGAGCGCCGAACTGGCTTACCTCCCCTTCCGCATCAGGGTCTTTCGTCACAGAAAGCTTAATCCCTTTAAAGACCTTTCTCTGGATGCCTTTTGTCCGGATGGTCATAAAAATATGGGTGCCTAAAAGCAATATGATCATGGCCCAGCCCCAGACCAGATCATCTACCGCCTGGACGGCAGAATAGATTGTCTCATACACTTTTGTACTCCTCCTTCAAATTTCTCTGCGGCAGAAAGATAAGGAAAAAGGGTATATGACACCATCAAAGTCCATACACCCTTGTATCACTTCACCTTTTTATCGCAATAAACTTCTTACAGTTTATACCCAAAAAGAGGAACTTGTCAAGTTTTATCAGATTTTTTATCATTGGTTTACGCAGTTGGCCGCATCAATGGCGATCACTGTCAACATCCCCGGAAGCTCATCTTCCTCACTGGCAAAATCCAGGACATAAGTATCACCCCAATGTAAAGGTTCCTTAGTGATATGTACCACAGTTCCAAAGTTGTCTGTGACATCATAATTCCACTCCAGAAAGTCTCCCTGTACTTTCCAGTTTTTATAATCAATCTCATATCTGGGTTTGAGAAAAGTCAGTTTTTTCTGGATACGTCCCATTTCCTGTCCATGGATCATAATTTCAAAAACCGGCAGCAGCTGAAAAAGTTTTTCCCGCACCAGTCCTACTTCTTCTCCCTTATTGTCATAGACATGAAGCTTGTGTCCAAGAGACAGAAATTCTCCTTTTACAAAATATTTCACATTCCCCTCTTCATCGTAAATATCAAAAGTGTCTGTCCAGGAAAACACCCGCTGTTTAATTAAAAGTTTCATCTTTTTCCCTTTCTTTTTAAAAATCGTATCTTCGGATCTGGCAGTTTTTCATGCCGAAAGCCGCAAATTCTTCATTGGTCATATCATAAAAATAGGAGTGCACAGCCCTTGCGATCCCATTGTGGGCCACCAGCAGAACCGTTTCTGTATCAGAGCGTTCCCTAAGGTCGTCCAGCAGATTGTAGATTCTCTGACAGAGCTTCAGCATAGATTCTCCCCCATTGTAGCTGGAAACAAAATTCTCTTTTGCTTTCCGAAATTCTGCCCCATCTCTGGGCGTAGACTCGTACATGCCGAAGTTCTGCTCCTTCAGTCGTATTTCCTCTTCCATAGGAATCCCCGCAGCCTCAGAAATCTGTCTGGCTGTCTCTTTTGCCCGGATTAAAGGAGAATAGAGAATCTTATCAATCTTCAATCCCTGGCGAAGGATTTCTTCGCCCAGTTCTCTGGCCTGCTCATATCCCAGAGGCGTAAGAGGAATATCTGTTGCTCCGCAGATTTTGTTCTCCACATTCCATACTGTCTGTCCATGCCTGACATAATAAAAATGCCCCATTCTTCCGCACCTCTCTTTTTCTCTATTTTGAGACATTTTATCATATCCCTTCCATTGCCTCAATCTTATTTTCACTTCTTCTGATTTTTCATTTTTTCTATAAATATTCTGCCGTCTTCTGCCATAATCTTCAGCCGTTCATACTCTTCCAAAAGCATTTTTCTTCCTGCCTCTGTAATAATATAGGATTTCCTCCGGTTTTCTTCACCGGTCAGCCGTATGATCTGGTTTTTCTCGAATTTAGACAGCATGGCGTACAAAGTCCCTGGGCCTACCTTTACTCTGCCGCCGGAAATCTTCCGGACTTTTTCCATAATGTCCACCCCACAGCATTCCTCGGTAAGGGCCAGCAGAATATAATACATAGGTTCTGTCAATGTCTGAAACTGTTCCCTTGCCATTCTTTAAAGCCTCCTTTTCAAACATTTTTATAGCCCCAACGCCTGACGGATAAAGAGGATTTCCTCTTTGTCCAGATTCTTCTTTCCGATAATATACAACAATCTGTCCCCATACTTTACAGTTGTATAATTTTTATTCCTATTCTGTTCTGTTTCGATGGCCTCCCATGCCTCTGCGTCTGGAGGGATTTCCCCTTCTTCTTTTGTATATAAAGAATAGATTCTGTCCAGAATCCATTGATAAGGGGACTGGTATACCTGGCAGATAATCTCGTTTTCATCATAGGGGTCATCTGTCCTGGGATAACCATCAGGCAAAAGGACTGAATAGCGTCTGGCACTTCCAAAATCCCTTCCAATTCATCGGTAAGTTCCAATTCTCCGGTTCCATATGTATTTTCTATGACTTGAGTATTCTCTTTAGCAGCCGGAGAATCTTCTGCCATATTTACCATAAGAGCGGAAAAACCTATGAAAATGATAAGGAAGGCGAAAATCACCTGAAGCAACATATTCCATTCTCTGGAAGGACGAAGTGCCGGTAACAGTACCATCATCAATATCATTCCTACAATAAATACCAGATACATTTGCATGGTTCCGGAGTCTGCCAAAAACAGGACAATGGCTATAATCCCCAAAAAGACAACACATGAAATAATTTTCTGAATCGTCTTCCATGGAGAAATTTCTTTTACCCGGCTGCCGTAAAAAGGAGTCTTTCCCTGTCCCAGCATTTTCTCTGTTCTTGTTTTCCAAAGCAGATAGCTAACACACCTGGCAGCATTTTTAAGAAAATATAGATTCCATAGAATAAACACTGCTATCCAGATATCAGAAAAAATATTTCTGGCAAAGTCTATATTGAACAGCACATACCATTCACTGACTGCCATAAGGCAAGTAAAGGCAAGTCTTCCCCTGAAGGCCTTCCACTCAGCTTCCCGTATATTCTCATATCTTTCTCTCTCTGTAACAATAGGCAGGGCATCTTCTCTGATTTTCCGGAATACGCAAAGCTTTCTGGTGCTGTCTATCAATTCCCATCCGGCCTCGCGGCAATATTGAGCATACTCTTTCGTGTTAGGTTCCGGTTTTACATCATTTTCGTCACCTTCCGGAAACACCTCTACATCATAAATTTCTTTTCGGGGCGCCTCTTTTTCAAATATCATTCCAAATCGCCAGCCTCTGAAGAACCAACCCTTAGCTGCCATCTTTTCCAAAAACCGGGCGAAGCTGTCACATTCCCTGTATCCATAGTTTCTAAACACAATTTTTTTCTTCATAAAGAACACCCCCGTTCTCCGAAAAATCATTCCCCAAAAACAAATTATCGAGTGTCGATATTTCCTACTTTCAGTGTAATATCGACACTCGATAATTGCAATAGATTTCCTATATTTTATTTTTATTTCTACAGACAATGAGCCAGGTGACGGGCATGCTCCCATGTCCACTTGATTTCATATCTTATAACCCCAGCTTCTCAATGATCTCTTTCAGCGCCATCCGCACTGGAGAATCTTTCGGCAGCTGTACCGTTGGTTTTCCATCACAGTCGTACTGATAGACCATATCATCGTGAGGTACCACGCCCAGAAGTTCAAGGCCCTGATTTTTAATCTCTTCCAAAGTGCCCTGGTCCAGTTTGCCATGGGGAGCCCGATTTACGATGAGCCCGGTTTTCTTTGGGTGGAGCTTCAGCTCTTCCATGAGTCTGGCGATCCTTCCTGCGGCCTGGACTCCTCTTCTGGAACAGTCGCTGACTAAGATAGCAACCTCCATGGCCGGCAGGATTCCTCTGCTGATATGTTCCATTCCCGCTTCATTGTCCACCACAATATAAGGATAATGGCTCTGAAGCTTCTGCACCTGAGTCTGTACCAGACCATTTACAAAACAGTAGCACCCCTGTCCCTGAGACCGTCCCATGACCATCAGGTCATAGTCATCTTCCTCTGCAACAGCATCCATCATACGGCTCTCCAGATACTCTGCTTTGGTGATTCCTGCTGGAATCTTATATTTCGGGTCTGATCCGGCCCGTTCAATCTCCTCTCTCAGCTCACCCAGAGTGATTCCCGGCTCTACTCCCAGAACTTCGTTTAAGTTAGAATTGGCGTCTGCATCTACAGCCAGTACCGGTTTTTTCCCTGTATCACAGAGATACTGGATCAAAAGTCCGCATAATGTGGTCTTCCCTACTCCGCCTTTTCCGGAAACAGCAATAATATGTCCCATGATTTATTCCTCCTACTAAATTTTCCCTCTGGCAGAGGGCTATTTTAATGAACACATTGTTGATTTTCTTACATCATGGATATTATAATATAATCCAGCAGAAAGCAATCATCAGATTCTTAAATCTGCTATGTTTCTCAACAAATCTATAAAACTGTCTATAAACAGGGAGGCGCATATGAAAAATAAGACGAAAGTTATAGACCGGCGTACCAGATATACCCAGCAGACTATTAAAGACTCTTTTCTTTCTCTTCTGAAGGAAAAACCTTTTTCCAAAATCACTGTTACGGAAGTCTGCCGTATGTCAGAAATCAATCGTGGAACCTTTTATCTCCATTATTACGATATAGATGATGTACTGGACAGCCTTCTGGAAGATGTGATCACAGACACTGCCAGCGTCCTGGACCATGTGCTCTGTTCTGAAAAAATCGGCTGTACCTTTCCTTTCTGTCAGAAAGTACAGGAAGACACCCGGCTCCAGGTTCTGTTTTTTGACGATGTGGCTTCCTCCTGTCTTCTGGAAAAGCTCTGTGAACTTTCCAAGGAGGAATTTATCACCCATCTCATGCAGAACAGCCTCCTTACCTTTGAACAGGCGGAGGCTGTCTTATATTTTCAGATGAACGGCTGTCTGGCCATTAATAAAAAAATGCTGAAAAATAAATGCACGGACTGGAGAGAAATCCAGCAGGCCGTAGACCATTTCATCAGAGCCGGTCTTGAAAGCTTCCTGATCTGTGACGGGCGCCAGACTGTTTCAGGAAAAGGCCCAGGCCCGTCAGGCACACCAGAAACTCTGTGACCGGGAAGGCTGCCCATACTCCCAGCAGTTCTCCCAGAGCAGAAAGGAGAAATGCCATAGGAATGATGAAAATAAAGCCTCTCAGCAACGAGATGATATGAGCCGGCAGAGGATTATCTGTAGAGGTAAAGTATACTGACAGAACAATATTAAAGCCTGCAAAAACACAACCTGTAAAATAAATCCTCAGTCCGGTCTGGGCAATGCTCTGGAGGGCCTGGTTCTGCTCGCTGTTGAAAACAGAAGCAATCGTGTCCGCTCCAAAAAAAATGGACAGATATATCAGTGCAGATACCAGGACCACGGCGCACATGGCATATCGGAGAGTACTGCTTATATTCTTTCGGTTTCCAGATCCGTAATAGCTGCTCATAAGAGGCTGGATTCCCTGGGAAATACCTGTATAAATGGAAATTACCACCAGAGAAAGATTTGCAATTACACCATAAGCTGCAACTCCCGTATTTCCTGCAAGTCCCAGGATGATCATATTAAATACGATCATAACGATTCCTGAAGAAACCTCTGTGACAAGTGAGGGCAGACCGCTGGAAAAGATACCCTGGATCAGATTAGGCAGTATCCTGCATTTTTTCAGATGGAACTGGTTTCTCTTTCTCAGCAGATAAGAGGATAAAATCCCGATACTGATCACCGGAGCCAGTCCTGTGGCAAAGGCAGCTCCAAAAATTCCCATATTCAGAGGAAACATAAACACATAGTCCAGAACCACGTTGGAAAGACTGCCCACGATCATGGCCGTCATAGACAGCTGAGGGGCCCCGTCATTTCTGATGAAGCACAGCAGAAGATTATTTGTCATAAACATCGGCGCAAACATCAGGATTACCCTAAGGTAAGTCTTTCCCATCTCATAAACCGTGTCGTCTGCTCCCAGCAGTCGGATTAAAGGACCGGCGGCAAACAGCCCCAGCAGGAAAAAGATTCCTGCCATCATGGCAGTCATCGCTGCGCCGTTGGTAAAAATCTGATCTGCACGGTCTTTATTTTTCTGGCTCTTAAAAATGGAGTATTTGGTTCCTCCTCCCATACCGATCATCAGACCGCTTCCATTGATAAAGCTGTATACCGGAATAGCCAGATTCAGCGCCGTAAGTCCGTTGGCACCCAGGGCCTTGGATACAAAAAAAGTGTCCGCCAGAATGTAGCAGGAAAGGGCGATCATTCCCAGCACATTCAGGGAGGCATATTTTATAAACATGCCAAAACATGATTTTTCTTGCATTTTCTAGTTTCTTCCTTTCTCTCCGGGCAAAAGAAAGAACGCCTTGATTCATCCCTTCTAAGGCCTATCGGAATGAATAAGGCGTTACCCGGCGGCAATCATTTTTTATAATTTTTTTAACAACTAGAAATTTATCACAGGCCCTCTGCAAAGTCAAGAAAAGTTTTAGAGAATTCCCAGTCCCTTTACGGTAAGCATAATAAAATCCTGTACGTTAGTCACAATAGTCGTAGCGGAAAGGCTGCCTCTGTCCAGAAGCTTGTTCACTACAAACTCGTCTGCATCTACAGTATAGAGGAAGACGGGACGGATCTCCTTATCCGCCGTTACTGTATAGGAAGGCGTCATATTTCCTGTGGCAATGGTATGGAGCATCGTAGCCAGGCAGACTACGGTAGTGGCCTTTTCTACCATGTTCCTCATAGCTGTCTGTCCCTCATAGGCATTTCCGATAACCTCCGGCAACGGACCGTCGTCACGGATAGAACCGGTAAGGACAAAAGGTATCTTATTTTTCACACAGCTGTACATAATGCCGTTGTCAATCTTATAATCCGCAATAAACTGGGCGATAGAGCCGCTTCTTCTTACCCGGTTGATCACGTCCAGATGGTTGTAGTGGCCGTTTGGATGGGATTTCTGTGTATAAATATCCTGTCCCAAGGCCGTATGGAACATAGCCCCTTCCAGATCATGGGTAGCCAGGGCATTCCCAGCCATAAGTCCGTCTACATATCCATTCTCCACCATGGCTTCCATGGCCCTTCTGGCGTCGGCGTCAAAAGCAAAAGCCGGCCCCATGACCCAGAGGATATTCCCATGTTCCCGCTCATAGTTCAGCAGTTCAAAAAAACGGTCATAATCTCTGGCGTAAGAGGTCTCCCGGCTTCTTCCCTGACGGAATACGAACTGATCCTTCTCTGTCTCTTCAGGATCTTCAAAACCCCCGGTATGAAGGTAGATTCCCTCTTCTCCCTTCTCTGTCCTTCCCAGTATCACCCGGTCCCCTTTTTTCAGATTCCGGTTCTCCACAACTTTTAAGGTCCCATCTTTTTCCAGGACCACACTGGAATCCATCCGGGATTTTTCCGGCAGTTTCCATTCTCCATGGATCTTAAAATATTCCGGATACATAGAGGTGCTGTGGTAATTCTCCGGTGCCACTCCGTCTGCCTCTGCTTCTTCCCATCGGACGTCCGGAGCATTTTTTAACTTTTCTGATGAAAAATCCGGTTCATAGTATTTTGGTAATGTAAACATAGGCTTCTCTCCTTGTGTTTTATTTTCATAATTATCCGTCCATAGGACTCAGAATGGGAAAAACTTTCCCTCTTTATAAACTCGGCGGCCCCCGATATATGTTTCAGCTACCCGGACCTGATCGATCTCCTTGGCAGGTATCTCTAAAATATCCCGGTCCAGAATCAGAAAGTCGGCTTTGTACCCTTCTTTCAGCTGTCCCAGACGGTCAAATCCTGCCATTTCCCCAGCTTCCCTGGTATAGAGGAGCAAAGCGGTTTCTATATCTACCCCCTGTTCTTGGCCGCAGTCTGTTCCGTCATAGGCTTTTCGTGTAACAGCGCCCTTGATATTAGTAAAAGGATCAGAGGGAACTGCCCAGGAAGTAGCCGGAGCGTCTGTAGAAAAGCAGAGCCGTACCCCCTTATCTAAAAGATGTCTTACTGGATAGCAGGTCTTCATCCTCTCTGTGCCCAGATTTTTCAGATAACTTTCTATTTCCGCATACAGGAAAATAGGCTGGGTCACAAATCCGATCCCTTTTCCTGCCGCTTTTTCAATACTGTCCTCAGATGGAAGGGTAATGTGCTCCACCCGTACATAGGGCTCTGGTCCCAGATTCCACTTTTCTTCCCTGGCAGCCCGGTCCACTACTCTCTCAATGGCCTTGGTTCCCATGGCATGCATAGAAAGCTGGCAGTGGTTCTTTTTGCAGAAGTCAACTGCTGTCTCCATCTGCCGCTGGCTGCACACGGAAATCCCACAGGAATCAGAATTCAGATAAGGCTCTGCCATCCAGGCGGTCCTTCCGGAAACACTTCCGTCTCCGATAAGTTTCAACCCTGAAACAAAAATCTGCTGCTTTTTATCAAAACGCTTCTGAGGAATCTGAAAGTCTTCTTTGTCCATGAAAAAGTCCCACATATAGTAGACGCCTACTTCCTGAAGAAATCCTTTCTCTGCCGCTTCCTGATACAGCGGATAATTATCTCCCTCATCCAGATTTCCCATGTCCGTTACCGCTACGATTCCCTGGGATATAAGAAGTTTCCCCAGCTCTACAAGATTTTCCACAGCTTCTTCTTTTTCCGATACGGGCATAAAAGGTGTGACCAGATTTCTGGCGTTTTCTTTCAAAACTCCTGTAGGCTCCCCGTTTTCATCTCTCTCGATTTCTCCCCCTTCCGGGTCCGGGGTATTCCTGTCTATTCCGGCAATCTTCAGGGCCTTGCTGTTTACACAGCGGATATGTCCGCAAGTCCGGATAATGGACACAGGAGAATCACTGCATCCCTTATCCAGGTCCCAGCGGTTAATAGAACGGCGTTCTGCAAATTTTCCTTCATCATATCCCCATCCCAGGCACCATTTCCCCGGTCCCTGCTCTTCTCTCTTCTCCCGTATTGCCTGGATCAGTTCCTCAATAGAATGGATTTTCGGCGGCAGGGCAGAAATCTGCCGGCTGTAGTCTGCCAGCATCATAGGATGCATATGGGCATCTATAAACCCCGGTATCACACGATGGCCCTGAAGGTCCACCCTCTGGCAGTCCTGGGAAGCCAGTTTTTCTATTTCTTCTGCTTTCCCCACTTTCCGGATAAAACCATCTTCCACCAGCATGGCTTCTCCATACAGATTTTCCTTATCTGATGTGAATATTTTTCCATTTTCATAAATACAAGCTTTCATTTATGTACTGCACCTCCATAGTCCGGGGAAAACTCCCCACTCTGCTTCTCATCATATGGTATAGGGAATACTTTCCTTTCCCCTGACTTTATAAATCACTGCCCCCACAAAAAATCCAATGATCGTAGGCACTGCCCAGGCGAATCCCTGTCTGGCAAAAGGTATCTTATAGATAATATTCATAATACCGGAAACATCTATTGGTATCAAGCCGGAAGACTGGGCCACATTCAGAGCGTCAAAAAGGGACATAACTGCAGATACGATCACTGCTCCCTTCCATGCTCCGTCATTGGGCACAAATTTCTTAAACAGCCCCAGTATCATCATTACCACAGACATAGGGAAGAGAATGGTGAAAATCGGCCCTGAAATGGTCAGCACATTGCTGACTCCGGTGGAAGATACCAGAAAAATGGCAATGGTGATTATCAGAGAAGCCCATTTATAAGGAATTTTCCCCTTTGTCCATTCTTCCACCCACTGTCCTGTAGTGGCGATCATGCCCACCGCCGTAGTCAGACAGGCAAAAATCACAGCCAGAGAAAGAACGATACTTCCTCCTGAGCCAGCCAGCCTTCTTACCAGATCTGTGAGAAGATAGGTAGTATCCACATCTGCTGGATAGTCGCTTCCTCCCTGGGCTCCCAGATAGGCCAGGCCTCCATAGACAATGAAGAGCAGAAGAAAACCTATCACAATGATTCCAAACATCATTTTCTTATATTCTTCTTTTCCAGTATAGCCTTTTTCCCGGAAAGCTGCTATAAAAATCCCTGCACAGATAATTCCCGTTCCCACGTCTCCGGTATTATATCCTGTGAGAAAAGCACTGAGAAAGGCTTCCTGGCCGCTTTCCTGAAGGCCGCCTCCAATGGCTCCCATAGGCTGAAAAATTGCCAGAAGGATAATGACCAGAAGGGTGATCAGAAGGATCGGCGTAAGATACTTCCCGATCCGGTCAATAACATTAGACTTATTCATGGCAAAGTAATAGGAAACGCCGAAAAAAATCAGCAGAAAGAGAATTCTTGCATACACCGGAAGGGAGCCGAAGATGCCCTCAAATCCTGTCTCATAAGCCACCCCTCCGCATCTGGGAATGGTTCCGAAGATAACCACCAGCAGCCCCAGTCCCATGTAGAGGTAATGCCACCAGCTGGTCACATGCTTCATCATATCCTGGAGTCCGTACCCTACGTTTCCTACTGCGGCCACTGCCAGCATGGGAAATAAAATTCCCGATAAGGCCAGTCCTCCAATGGCCCAGAATACATATTCACCGGAAAGAAGCCCTACCTGAGGCGGAAATATCAGATTGCCAGAGCCAAAAAAAATGGCAAACATAGCAAATCCGGTGATCAGAATGTCTTTGAACATATTTTTCTTCATCTGTACATCTCCCTTTAATCGCAGTATTATCGCATTAATCTTTTATCGCGTAAAAGCAAACAATAAAAAAACAGGTGCCTCAGCCTGAGGCCGAAGCACCATTGCTTATCTTCTATATAATACTCTTGTTTACATGTCTTTGTCAATGCTTGTTAAATCTCTCTTAGCCGTTCCAGGATCACCTCCTGCTGGCTGGCTGTAGGCTCAAAGCTCAGATCTATTTTCAATATTCTGTCTCCCATACAGAGGAGATAGCGGAAAATTTTCTGTCCTTCTCTGTCAAAAGCCGACTGCAGAGCCTGGAGCTCGTTCTTCTCTCCCGTTCCCCAGGAATCCATGGTCTGCCAGTTTTCTCCGCTTCTATAAGTTCTTTCCATGGAGGACCTGGCAAATTCGTAAAAAGGAGCCAGCTTTACCTTTGTCACCACATATTCCAGATAATATCCCGGAGTCCCCTTTGCTCCCGACAAAGCCTCATCATAAAACTGTTCAATCTCCAATCTGGAAAGGAAAGCCGAGCTTTGGATATTCTCGGTATCAATGTACCCCTTCCTATTAAACTCCGGTCCTGCCAGTTCCTGAAGAGTCAGAGGATTTTCCTGCCACTGCAAGTGAAATCCTCTTTCTTCATAATAATCTCCGGTTTCAAAAGAACTAAAATAGTAATAACCATTAAACACCACAAAGAAAATAAGAAAGGCCAGGACAAGATTTACGCCTATGTTTGCTGCAGTGGCAGAGCCTCTGTCCCGCATACGGTTTCTGATGATATCCTGAAAGTAATAAACGATAAAATATCCTGCCAGTACGGCCAGCACCAGGCCGCCTCCTGCTGTAAAGGCATAAAAAACTACAGCAGCCATGGTCAAAAGCATAATTATTTTTGAAAGCGCCGGATACCCTTTTGTTGGTGTAAAAGACTGGTCTCTCTTAGCATTTGCTTTTGCCTTCTTATACCAGCGCCGAAAAGTGATAAATTCCACTGATCCATACACTCCCAGCATAAATCCCGTAAAGGCCAGAGTTAAGCCGCTTCCGTCAGAAAGAGTCCTTGCTCCGTCAAAATAAAGGCTCAAGAAGAAATAAATTGTAAGCAGCCAGCCGATTATTCCCAGGATCCCATCTGCGATCCGGACTCTTCTTGAACCCTTGCGGATATTCTTTACCTGAATATCTGCCTGAGTTTCCAGAGGAACGGGATTTTCTCTTTCGTTACAGAAAATCTTCATGGCTCCATGCTCTGCCGCCAGCTCCCAGCCCGCCATCTGGCAGTATTCTTCAAAGGTCAGCTCTTCTCCGGTAGGAGGCGCATAAACCCCGCCTCCCGGAAAATATGCTACTGCATAATGAAGCTCTTTTGGCTCTGACCAGCGGTAGTGCCAGAAAATCCCCATTCGATCCAGAATCCAGCCTTTCCTGGCCATTTTTTCAAAGTGCTGTTCCATTGTGGTATGGTCAAAATAATACGTCCATACGAGTTCAAGCTTCCCCCTGCTCATCTTCCTGCACCTCCATATAGCGGCGGTAATCTGCCGCCTGACCGCATATCCTCTCATACTCTGCCTGAAGTGCTTCTTTTCCTGTCTCTGTAAGGATATAGCTTTTCCTTCTCCCCTCTACCTTTGTCTCTACGATCATTTCCGCCTGAGAGAACTGGTCCAGAAGATTATACAGGGTTCCCGGTCCCACGTTCACCCTGCCCTCTGTCATCTCACGGACTCTCTCCATGATATCCATACCGCAGCATTCCTGCCGAAGGCAGAGAAGGATATAAAACATCTGCTCCGTTAAAGTCTGAAACTTTGCTCTGGCCATAGCATCGCTCCTTTTATCGAATATCGATATTCTTCTTAATTTCATTATAACATCGAATATCGATAATAGCAAGCTAGACTTTCCTAAAGATTCAGATTTACAGCTCCAGATCCTTTATAAGTTCTCCATATCCGGCATGCTCCCCAATCTGTTTCATTCCCTCTGCTGCCTCCTCCAGAGAATATCCGTGTTCTCTCAGAAATTCCTCTCCCTTTTCACTGACATATTCATAAAACAGAATGGCCGCAGCCAGTTCTTCCCGGTTCTTATAATCTATAGATTCCAAAAGCATGTTCTCCGCTTCATTGATCTTCCCCTGGTCTGCCAGTCCTGTAAAATCCTCCAGTCCCTTTCCCGAAACGGAAAACTTATTCTCCTTTGGCAGTTCTACCTGGGTATATTTCTTTCCCAACATAAGAGAAAACAGAACTCTGGCCATCTCTTTTATCATACGCATGATATAATCAGCTTCTTCCTCGTAGATCACAGTTCCACCTTCTTCCCTTTGTCCCTCTGCTTTTTATTGATACAGGCAATCCCTCTCAGAATCAGGAATCCAACAATTGTAATTCCTACAAAAAATTCTGTGCCCAGACGTACTGCCTCTATTCTCTCTGCTCCCATTTTCAGTATACAACAGCCGTACAATACTGAAAAAAATCCCCCGCAAAGGATACTGACTACCAAATCTGTAAGCCATAGCTTCTTCTCAGTTCTTCTCTCCCACAGTCCATTATATAGGATCAGTGCCAGATATACGATTCCTCCGATAATGACTGCTGCCGTCTCTCCTGCCGCCCTTCCCAGATCTGCAGTCAATGCCATCTGTATTACAATAGCAATTACACAGACAGAAAACATCAGCATAAAACCTGCATTCCCTGCCTTTGCCTTCTTTTCCTTTTCCAGCTCGCTGTAATCCGCTGCCTTTAATAAGGTATCCTTCAGTTTTTTATCCATATCCTCATTTCTCCTTTCTCCGCTGAAAATTTCATTAAGATCTACATCATAGAATTCTGCAATCTGTACCAGCAGTCCTAAATCCGGCATATTGACACCGGTTTCCCAGCGGGAAACTGTCCGTCCCGTTACCATAAAAATTTCACCTGCCTGTTCCTGGGTAAGTCCTTTTTCTTTGCGAAGGGCTTTCAGAAATGCTCCGATTTTTTTCATGTCCATGGCCTTCACCTCCTCTTCTGCCTTCAGGATACATCGCCGAATCAAAAAAAACCAGGACATAAACGGTGAAATGAGGAAAAATTATCCAGACATAAAATGTCCTGTTCATATATCCTGTATCTTTTTGATGCTACATACCTCATTGAGGCATTTCCTGTTCTGGTATAAAAAAGGACAGCCCCCGTTCCAAGGCAACCTCTCCTTGTTCCAGGCACTGTCCTGATGTTCAAAAATTTTATAAATATTTTTTTGCAAAGTCCCTTTAGGAATCTTTTCTGGCCTCTGCCGCTTTATTGATACAGGTAATAGCGTTGAGGCTCCTTGGATATCCTATATAGGGCAGGCATTGAGATACCACTTTCGTGAGAAATTCTTTGTCATTTCCCAGATTCATGTTTCCTCCTGCATGGGCGATGAGCTGAGGTTCACAGCCTCCCTGAGCAGCCAGGAAGCAGAAAGTGATCATTTCCCTCTGAGCCAGGTTAAGACCTGTACGGGTATAGTAATCTCCAAAGCAGTTGGCAGCCAGCCAGCGGTTGATATGGCCGTTTTTCCAGGCTTCCCTCATTCCTTCGCCGAAAATATCCACCTGTGCCTGTGCACCTTTTTCCAGACGGTCTTCCATAGTGGTGGTAGCCTGTCCCTCTAAAGGCAGCTTCACGCCTCTCTGGGTCAGGATTTCATTAACTGCATCCAGGAAAGGACGGACTCTGCCGATTCCCAGATAGTCCACTGCCTGATAAACTACCTCTTTGATCATTACCGGAGTAAGTCCTCCATCCAAAGCCCGTGGCACTTCCAGCTTAAACTCATCGATTCCCTGGCATCCTAAAAGGGTAGCGATGATCGCCATATGGCGGGTGGTTTCTTCCAGCTGCTGGCCTTCTTCCTGGACTACCTCTTCAAAGGTAAAATGTTCAAAACGTTCTGCAAATTCTGGATCTGTTTCTCTGTAATTCATTTTATTATCCTCCTGCGATCTATTTATTTTTCTATTTTGTCACTATTTTCTGACTGCCTGTGGACCATACATGCTCCTGTTTTGCTGCAGCCGGTGTATTCTGAGCCATTACTCCCACCAGCTTATGGGGAACATAGGCCTCTTCCAGATAATTTTTCTCTTCCTCTGTCAGCACAAGATCCACTGCTTTTGCCGCTCCCTGGATATGGTGCAGTTTTGTGGCACCCACCACCGGTGCTGTCACCCTGGTCAGCAGCCAGGCCAGAGAAATCTCTGTCATGGATACTCCCCGTTTATCTGCCAGATCAGCCACCCGGTCAATGATCACCTGATCCTGCTGTGCTGTAGCGTCGTATTTGAACTTTGCATAACTGTCTTCCTCCAGACGCTTGGAAGTCTCTCCCGGACGTTTGGAAAGACGGCCTCCTGCCAGAGCGCTGTAAGGCGTCATAGCAATATTGTCCTCCGCACAGAGCTTTGCCATTTCCCTTTCCTCTTCACGGAAAATCAGATTGTAATGGCCCTGTATGGATACAAATTTAGGAAACCCTTCTTTTTTCGCCAGGGCATTTGCCTTGGCAAGCTGATAGGCAAAGCAGTTGGAAATTCCGATATACCTGGCTTTTCCTTCTTTTACGATTCGATTCAGCCCTTCCATAATATCATAAAGAGGTGTTTCGTAATCCCACATATGATAAATATACAGATCCACATAGTCTAATCCCAGATTTTTCAGGCTGGTGTTGATCAGCCGTTCAATATGTTCCTGCCCGGTAATACCCTGACGGATTTCCTCCTGTGTCCGCGGAAGAAATTTGGTAGCCACTACCACATCTTCACGCTTTGCAAAGTCTCTCAAAGCCCGGCCTACATACTGCTCGCTGGTGCCGCTTTGGTATCCTACTGCTGTATCAAAAAAGTTAACCCCTAACTCCAGTCCTTCTTTAATTATCTCACGGGAATGTTCTTCATCGATGGTCCAGCTGTGCTGCCCGTTTCCAGCTTCTCCAAATCCCATACATCCCATACAGATACGGGAGACTGTCAGATCTGAATTTCCCAGTTTTGTATATTGCATAAAAGCTTACCTCCCTGTTTTGTCCTGTACTGATTTTATTCTCAGTACCTAAAAATCCCTCTGTACACTGAGGGTAATACAGTTTTTTATCTATGTTTAATTATAGTTCCAGGTTCTTTACCTGTCTAATGCTTAAGTTTTATCTCTGTTCATGCCTTTTTTCTATTTTTCCCGGAAAAGTCTAAAAATATCTTTCAGGCATTTATGATGATTGAATATAAGCATTAGACAGATTTTTGCAAAGGAACTAAAATATAAGTGTTCAGAGATGGACACCTACATTTATGGTATCAGCGGACAAAAAGTCTGCGGGCAGAGAGGAGTGAAAAGATGACTATCGATGAAGCAAGCCAGCGTTATCACATACCCCTTGAGATTCTTCATGAGTATGAGCGCTGGGGATTATGCGGAGCCGTAAAGAAAGTAATAGGTTCCTGGCAGTATGATGATACAGACCTGGAACGCCTGAGCATGATCATGACTCTCCACGATATCGGCTTTGAAAGCTCTGAGATAGAAACCTACATGAAATTGCTGCTGGAAAAAAGCGACGCAAAAGCTCAGTGTCTGAATATCCTTGAGCGAAAGCGGCAGAGTATTCTGGCGGATATCCACTTCCGTGAAAAGCAGCTAAGTCATCTGGACTATCTCCGCTACAGCATCCGCAAAAATCAGGATACCAAAAGAACGATTTAAGGAGGTATTTTTTATGAAGATTCAGGACAAGGAAACATTCGATAAGGCAAACGTATTTGGTCAGGGACAGGAAAACTCTGCTTTTGCCCAGTATTTTATTGGAAATTCTTATTTAAATCCTCTGACAAAACCAGGAGAATGTCCTATCTCTCTGGCAAATGTCACCTTTGAGCCAGGCTGCCGCAATAACTGGCACATCCACCATGCAAAAACCGGCGGCGGACAGATCCTTATCTGCACAGCAGGAAGCGGCTGGTATCAGGAAGAAGGCAAAGATCCTGTAAGCCTGGAGCCAGGAACTGTCATTGTAATCCCACCGGAAGTAAAACACTGGCATGGAGCCAAAGCAGACAGCTGGTTCTCTCATATCGCATTTGAGGCTCCGGGAACAGAAACCAGCAACGAATGGCTGGAAGCTGTAGATGACGATACCTATGCCAAATTAAAATAAATAACACCATGGGCCAACAAATAGCTGGTTATGCGAACCGTCAATTCCCATAAGAGCTGCCGTAATTTTGTCTGTGCGGCAGCTCTTATTCTGTCAAATACCTGCAAACAAGTTTCTCTATGAGCTGCATATCCAATGCCGTCCTTTCTGTCTCAAAAGTAAGGATCAGCCTTTCTCCTGGATAGATGTCGTTTTCTTCATAAGCTTGTATTTTTCTTACTGCATTCTGGGCATATATGGGATCATCCATTCTGCCGTCATGCTCCCAGTAAATTTCCTGTCTTGTTCTTTTCGAGAGAAATGTAAAATCAGGATAGACTGTGCCGAAATGCTTCAGATACAATGGATGCTCATATTTATACGGAATCCTCTTCCGACAAAAAAAGTCTGCAAGGATTTTCTCTGATTTTGAACGCACCCGCTCTCCCCGCTCAGTCAAAATCAGGGGTGTTCCCTCCTGAAATTCTTTTCCCTTATATGTTTCGGATATCCAGTCCTTTAGTTGCTGTTCCCATGTAGGTTCAACCGGTTCGATTAACTTCTGCCTTGTCATATGTTCCTTCAAAAATATCTTCTCAATTTCTTTTTCATCATAATCTCCCGTAATTTTCCTAATCTGCGACAGCCTTCTTTCCGTCAGTTTCAATATCTTTTTGTCATAGTCCTTCTGAGCAAGTCCGGAAATCAATTTCTCATTGGTTTTTGCAATGTATTCCCCACTTTGCTTTCCGCCGGGAACACAATGATAATACTGCGTCCATTTCTTGTTGGTAGATAATCGAAGTCTTCCCTGAGGCGCATCCTTCAGACGTTCCGTGGTTTTCTGAAGAATTTTCTCCAGCCGGTCCTGTTCTTGTAATAACATTTCCCTAAGACCTGTCATATGAATTCCTCCCTGTTTTCACAATGTAAACTTGAAATTTAATAGTTAACCTTTTACTTGTATTTATACCTCTAAAATTAATATTTTCAATATATGAGCCACAGCTATTTTAGGAGTTATACCTTCGAAATCAGTACTTCTTATATCTAGGCCACAGTAATTTTAGGCTCTATACCTCCGGTATCAGCATTTCTCATATCTGGGCCACAGTAATTTTAGGCTCTATACCTCCGGTATCAACGATTCCCCTATATGGGCCACAGCAATTCGAGATTCTATACCCCTAGAATCGGCATTTCTCTTATATGGGCCGCAGTAATTCGGGATTCTATACCTCCGGTATCGACAATTCTCATATCTAGGCCGCAATAGTTCCGAATTCTATACCCCTGGAATCGGTATTTCTCTTATATGGGCTGCAGTAATTCGGGATTCTATACCGATATCAATATTCCTCATATCTGGGCCACAGTAATTCTGAAATCTACACCCCTGGAATCAATATTTTCATATCTAAGCATATTTTTCTCTAAACTTTATTGTCTGGAATTATTTTGAATATTGGATTTGTGTCAGCAGTATTCCTGCCGTCAGTGAAAAGTAAAATTAAGAAATGAATTTAGATTTAAATGAAGCTTCTACCTTTGAAAAAATCCCGGAAGCCGAAACTTCCGGGATAAAAATCTTTTGTAATCGAGCACAGGCTCTTTGATTATCTCTTGGAGAACTGTGGTGCACGACGAGCGGCTTTGAGACCGTATTTTGTCTGACCACACGTTCCCTTTCTCTATTTTTCGGGGTTTTTAGCGGTTTCGCTAATTTCTTCACCCCTTGATTCACCCCAAACCAGGGGCCTATTCCGTCTTTAATAACTCGAGTTGTCTCTGTTCGAATGCTCCATTCACAACAGCGTACAACTCCTTTGGTCTATTATACTTCACTTTTGCGTATATGTCCATTGTAATTTTGCTGCTCTCATGACCAGCCAGATACTGCACTGTTTTCGGGTCCACAGATGCTGCGATCAGGTTTGTAATATAGGTATGTCGCAGTTGATGCGGTGTCACCTGAAAGTCCAATGTATATACAACCGTGTTATTATGCTTAGCCTTTTCTCCAAGCACCGGCGTAACTGTATGCTTGATTTTCTCACCGTTCACATATCTCACATAAGTTCTCTCCTTGGTTGATCGTGTCACAATATACTGCCACACTCTCCTAAACTGTGTATAGGAAAGGGCCTCTCCATCTCTATTGCATACCACAAATTCAGATTTCGACTGCTCCTTTGCTTCTCTTAAGCATTCAGTCAGACAATCCGGAAGTGGAATATCTCTTCTTGCAGCCTTCGTTTTCAGCTGTTCTGTAATAACCGGACGATTATGCTCTGTGTGCCAGGCTCTTTTCACAGAAAGATAAGGCACCTCTTCATCCAGAAACACACAATCCCATTTAAGTCCCAGGATTTCTTCTCGCCTGAGTCCCGCATATAATCCAAGCATTACAAACACATAGGGCGGCAGGCCCTTGATTGCATCCAAAAGCATTTCCACCTGCTCATCTGTCAATGGTGGCTTCTCCTTCTCAGGAATACCTCCCCTGGAAGGGATTCTCTTCGTTGGATTCTCCCTTATTAAATGGTTGTCCTCTGCTGAATAGAAAATGCACTTCAGCAGCATCACCACAGAATGATATACCGATTCAGATTTCTTTGAAACCTGCACCAGTGCCATATTGATATCATCCTGCGTCACATCAGCCATGTACATATCGCCCAGACCTATCTGGAAGACGGGCGGTGCAGCTTTACCAATAATCTCAGCGAGAATGCGATCCGTCCATTCGCAGTAGGCCGGAAGAACTGGCTGTTCAGCAATTCCGTAGAGGGAGCGAATGCCAGTGCGGTAGTCTACACAATGGTTGAGATGGCAAAAGCACACGGCCTGAACATTTACGGATATCTTAAATTTCTGCTGGAGCATCGGCCAGGTAAAGATATGACCGATGAACAGCTTGCAGAGCTGGCCCCTTGGAGTGAAAAACTCCAATCTATCAAAAATCGCATGTGAATTATAGTGAATTACTCCAACTCGCAAAGGGCTGGGGTAATTTTGTATCCGACCGCATTAATATTTGGCGCTTACCTTTTTTTGAATAGAATCTATCTTATCTAAGGAAAGACATTCTACTGCATCGCCAAGGATCTGCTGAACATCAGGATCTGAAATAGAGTAACCAATAAATATGATGGAATATTCGAGGACACGACCTTGATAGAGAACTCTTAGATTTCAATTCCATAAATTCGTTAGTCTTATGACTTCCACTGTTTCTTCTATTCCCTCCAAGTCAACTGGAGATTTTGAAACAAACACATATTTATAGCAATTCATTCCTGTCGCCTTTACCTGTTCGATTTCTTCTCGAACAATTGCCGTCGGAATCGTTTCTTTTCGAAATTTAACTTCATAAAAAACATATCCATTTTCGTCCTGTGTTACAACATCAAATTCTCCGTTTCTTTTCTCTGACGGGAGGTCATAGTAGTACTTTCCAATTTTCTCAATCACCGGAGAAATCTCTCCTGCCCTGTTCTTTCGGATCAAGTACTGCTTACAGATTTCTTCGAAATAATGCGGAACATAGAAGGATTCAAAATCCTCGCGGATATATTTCTCATAAAAAATCGACGGATCCATGATCTTTCTTTGCGAAGCATACCGGAAAATATACCGGTAATAAAATGCTGAAAGTGGATCACTGATATGGTAGCTTGCTTTTCTTTTATTTCCCTCATCATTAATCGGCGTTCTTTTCTCGACCACCTCCATCTTAGAGAGTTTATCAAGTACGTCCACTAATGTAGGACCACTGGATACATGAGATTGATCGAGAATATCTTTATACTTGGTATATCCCCTGGACAAAGCTTCAAATACCTCGTTTGCGTTTGTAATTTTGGAGATTTCTGCGTTTAAGTACATGGAAACCTCATTTTCCAAACGCGCCTCTGGAGCCACCATAAGTTCCAGCAGGTTCTCTTCAACAGAAATGGAATCATCCACTAAACGATTGTAATATGGGATACCTCCAAATACAGAATAAATCTTTATTCGGTCCTCCTCGGAAAATGCCGGATAAAACTCTGTAGACTCATAATAATCCATAGGCTTTAGGTTGATCGTAAGATCAATACGGCCATACAAAGGATTGGAAGGTTCCATCAGATTTCTCATGATTTCTACAAATGATCCCAAAATAATAAATGTAAGTTTTGCAGAGTCTCTGTATTTATCAATCATCGCCTGCAGAATGCTGTCCATTCCCTTGATGTTTTCTCTCAGATAAGGATATTCATCCAGAACAAAAATCATATTCTCTTCGCATGATCTTTGAAAGATGTACTCAAGAACCTCCTCTATGGATTGATATCCAAGTTTTGGAAGATGTAACTCTTCCGATAAAATATTGCAGATTCCCTGTGCATTGCTTTCTTCTGCCACCTGCTTGCACTCATAATAAATGCTTTGGCACGTTGTACTTTTGAGAAGCTGCTTCACCAGCTCACTTTTTCCCACCCGTCTTCGACCATAGATCAAGACGGTTTGCATCGCTTCCTCTTTATTAGTGTTGGCAATTGCTCGATTAAGCTTTCTCAGCTGTTCCTTTCTCCCAATGAATTTCATTTTATTCGGTCACCTCCGACTCGGTTTCGTTCGAATATATTATAACATGTTTTTGTGTTTTTTCAATTCTTATTCGGTTTGTCCCGACTCGATTTTATTCGAATAACTATTTTCAGATATAATGAACCATACACAACTATGAGCTATCTTTCAGATATGCGAAGGCACATGCCTAATATCTAGATACTTCTCTAATTTTCTCCTACTTTCTATAGTTGATTAAGTGCCTTTTGAAGCATTTCTCTATATTCATTACGTGTTTCAATTGGACTCTCGATCACGATTTTCCCACCGGCTCCAAATACCCAGCGATAAAATGTAGGACCTGCACAGACCTTAACCGTTATCCGGAACTGCTCCTCCCCAACACTGCGAGTCTTGATCTTCATACCGAACTTATCTACCACAGACTTCATACAGCGGTTGTCACAGAGCAAGGTCACGTCAACTGCTTCATCAGTAGAGAACATTCGGAAGACTTCTGTTGTATATTTGGATACATCATAGCCCTTTGGCTTCTTAACAGCCTTCTCCTTCAGCAACTCAGGTTGCTTCTTGATGCGGTCTACTCGATAGGTGCGAACAGCCTCCCTCTCATCACAGTAACCGGTCAGATAATAATAGTCGCCATCCCAGATCAGATCAAATGGACTGACTGTATATGGTTTCCCATCGTTCCTGAGCACTTCCTTCTTCTTACCATTGAGTTCAAAATAATAGAAGGAAATCTTCACGCCGGCATTGATAGCCTCATTGATGGCATCCACTATGTAATAGCCCTTTTCATTCTCTGACTTCACACGACCAGTGATATGCACAGATCTCTTTAACTTATCTGCGTTGGTCTCGCTGGTCAAAGAGATCAGTTTTTCAATCAGACTCTCACTCTTCTTTTCTGTAATGAACTTTGAAGACTGTACCGCATCGATCAAGAGCTTTAACTCCGGCACAGAGAACTTGCGGTCTGCCAGGTAGTATTCCCAGGCACGCTTACGCTCTCCAATAATTTCAAAACCAGCTGCACGAAGCAAATCAATATCCTTTGGCACGGTGGTTCTATGCACAAGAATATTGTGCTGCTCCATCATACGGTCAGTGATCTGCTTTGTAGACAGGGTATGATCCTCATCGGTCTGGGTCAGAAGCATCTGATAAAGATACAGGATTCGAAGTCTTGTATCGTTGTCCTCTGCCTTTGGTTCAATCACTATTTCTGTTTTGGTTGCCTGATCAGCTAAGATAACATCAGCAATCACCTGCGCTGCAAGCCTGGAACCAAGCTCATTTGGATGGCAGCCATCCTCAGCAAAGATATCCTGCTTATCAGCTTCCTCATAGAAGCGCTTGCCTATATCCGCAATCAATGCTTCGTTCTGATTGGCAGCCTCATGATAAGCATCATACATCTTCTGATACATTTCATCATAATCCATACCAAAAGATTCCAACTGCTTGCCTCCCCTTTTGTAGGCCCAAGTAGCATACAAAACCGGAACTGCACCATTAGCACGAATCTGCTCACACAACAGTGCCGTGTTATTCAGGAAGCTTTCCCTGGAAGTGATCGGGCCGTTGCTCATCTCCTGAAGAATCACATAATCCCACTTTTCATTCTGCAGCGCTGCCTGTGTCATTCCTCCCATCTTGGTGTCAGGATTCAACTGCTCGGCCAGACGTGCTCCACCGCGGGTATGCTGGACCACTTCGCCATCTATTAAGTTGGCCAGGGTTTCTGGCATGTTGTTTGCAAAAGTAAAACTATTGCCAAGCATTAAGATTCTCATATTTAACATTCCTCGTTATTACTCATTAACAATGCTAAACAGCGAGTTCTCTCTTCTGGATTTAATTTCTTAAAATAGAAAACCACATCTTCAATCATTGCTTTACTTACAATTTGGTCGGCTTCTACTTTCATTTTCTCAACAGCTTCTATTGTTTCTTGTTTTAAAAATGCTGGTAAAATTCGGGTGTTATCCTTCCATATATGTATTTCTTCTCTTGTCTGGTTTCCTAAAGTAAGATACTGAGTTCTCCATACATGATCCTTTGTATCGATTGCATTTTCTGCACTCGAAATAACATCTTCAAGAACTGCATTAACATCAAAATCTAATTCTGCATTAGAGTATTTATTTCTTAATGAAGCAATTTCTTTCTGTAATAAATTTCTATCATTCACAGCTTCCTTCAAAACATTAATATCTGATACAAAATTATCTAAGGCTGTATTAAGTTCTTCAAAATCCTGCAAATCACGAGTAGCCATTCGATAGTTCATTACCATAGCAATGCAACTTTGGACATTTTCAATATCTTCTAATGTTTGTGCATTAGCTAAATCTTCCCAGATATTTTCCATATCTTGTTGCATTCTCTTTTTAGCAGAATCGAGTTTTTCTACACATTGATCCAATTGTGTATGTAATCGCTTTGCATCATTTCCTATTTCCATATATACGCTGGCGGTTTCAGCACTCACTTCATTACAGAGATCCAGTAGCTCCGATCTGTTCTTCGCTCATCCCTGCATCACAATACTCAACTTCTAAACGCTTCCATCTACTATCAAACTTCTTTTTCTCATATCCATAATTAAATCCCATTATTAACCTCCTGTAGATTCAATTTGCAAAATTCACCATGCAAACTAAAATCAGGAGGAGATCGACAACGAGAATCTCTGGGTTGTTTTCCATCCCCAGAAACAAAAATGCCAGCTGATCTTAAGGACCAACTGGCATTTTTATTCGCGCACAAAGAAAACGCATTATTAAGATTTTATAAGTACAACAAGTATACCAAGCACAATTCGATACCAACCAAACACCTTAAAATCATGTTTTTTGATAAAGTTCATTAGGAATTTAATTACTAAGACAGATACCGCAAATGCCACAGCCATACCGAGAACAAGAGCGAGCAGTTCTGCACTTGTAAATTCAAACCCGAATTTTAACAGCTTAAAAGCACTTGCTCCAAGCATAGTAGGTACTGCGAGGAAAAAAGTAAACTCTGCTGCTGCCACTCGTGAAACTCCTATGAGTAAAGCACCTATAATCGTTGCTCCCGACCGTGATGTGCCGGGTATAAGTGATAACACTTGAAATGCCCCTATCAAGATTGCTGTTTTATAGCTGATGTCAGAAAGTGCCATAGTAGTAGGAGTACGCTTTTTATTCCAATTTTCTATGAGAATGAATAACAAACCATAAAAGATTAACATGATTGAAATCACAATGGGGGTTTGGAGGTAAGCATCCAAATAATCATCAAATAGAATCCCCATAATAGCTGACGGTACACAAGCTACCGCAACCTTGAACCACAACGAGAAAGTATCCTTTTTAACAATTGACTGTGCTTTGTTCTTAAATTGAAAGGGAAACATCTTGTTCCAAAACATTACAACCACTGCGAGTATAGCTCCAAGTTGAATAACAACAAAAAACATTTCTTTAAATGCTTCGCTCATATTAAGTGTGATAAATTCGTCCACAAGAATCATATGTCCTGTGCTGCTGATAGGTAGCCACTCAGTAATACCCTCAACAATTCCAAGAAAAATAACTTTTAAAATTTCTATAAAATCAAGTACCATTATTTCAAATCCTCCTTTTTAAAATGATGAAAGGTCATAAGAAAACCAACTGCTGATACAAGAATAATAATAGATACAGACAGCAGTGTAGGATAGCCGGTACTCTGAAGTTTACCCTGCACCAAGAAATAGGTGGCTGTCCACGGATACAACGCTCCCCATTCTTGATTTGAAAGTGCGGCACTTCCCATGACAATCACGGCAGAGCCAATCATCGGGGCGACAAATCCTTTTGTTTTCATAGCAACAAACACAAAAGGAGAAACTGTTAAAAACATCAGGATACTGCCAAACAAAAACTTGGGGAGCCATACTATTGCCACTAGTAAGCTATATCCCTCCAATGTAAAGACAGCGTCATATAGCCCACAAACGATAAATATACCTGCCCATGTTACAAGGGTTAGCATAACAATCCAAAGAAGCAGGGTGCAAAATTTTCCAATTAATAGTTTTGTCCTTGAAATGGGTATGGGCAATATGGTTTTGAGGGTGCTTTCTGTGTACTCTCTGCTAAACAAGTAAGCTGCAATTGCCACATATATCATAATGTTTACCAGCAGCATGATATACAGTACACTGTCGCTGTATATGTCAGACAAGGTAAAGATAATCTCCGGCTTATCAAAATGTGTTTGCAAGGCTTCTATTAACATCAAAAGTGGGGTAGATAATACCCCTGCCACACTAATTAGCACCATTTTTGAACGCTTTAGTTTTAATAATTCACAAGAAATAAGATTAAGCAATACCGCCACCTCCAATCAGTTTAGAAAAGTAGTCCTCTAAGTTTTCCTCACTATCATTTATCCTTGTCACGAGCAGTCCATTTCGTGCAAATTCTCGATTGATTTCTCCAACACTTTGGCTAAAGTCATAAATTCTCACCGTACCGTCCTGCACTGTAAAATCCGTCATGTGGTAGTGGTTTTCTAAAATCTTTCCGGCTATCTCACTGTCAGATAAATCAAATTGAATGTATTTTCGATTCCTTTTGTGAAGCTCGGATATATTCACTTCCTCTACTAAATGCCCCTCGTGCATAACGCCGATAATATCTGCTATCTGTTCAATCTCGCTTAAAACATGGCTTGAGATAAAAATGGTAATGCCATGATTGTGACTAAGTTCAGATAAAAATGAGCGTATTTCAACTATTCCAATGGGGTCAAGTCCGTTAATCGGTTCGTCAAGTATTAAAAGCTCCGGCTCGTGCATAATGGCGGCGGCAATACCAAGCCGTTGCTTCATTCCGAGGGAATAATCGGAAAAGACTTTTCTTTTCTCCTTATGCAGCCCCACAACTTCAAGAGCTTTTTCTACTCCACTTTTAGATACTCCCCCTCGCAGTTTAGCGAGAATTTGCAAATTCTCATACCCTGTTAAATTACTGTAAAATCCCGGTGTTTCGATAATAGAGCCTACTTTGCTATAAAGGGTATGGATATTTTCCTTATAGTTTGTGCCAAACAAGCGTACCGTTCCCTCCGTTGGGAAAGCAAGCTGCAACATCATTTTCATTGCTGTGGTTTTGCCTGCTCCGTTTCTGCCGAGCAAACCATAAATTTTGCCCTTTGGCACATGAAGATTTACCTTATCGACAACGGTGGCTGTTCCGTATCGCTTCGTAAGATTTTCTGTTTCAATGATATAATCCATATTTGATTCTCCTTTCCGTGGGTTGCTGTTCTTGTTTTCGCTGACCACAATCTTATTATCCACGAGTATTGCATAGAAGCCAAGAAATCTACCGTCACAATGCCGACACAATAGATGTCAGCACGAAAAAAGCTCCGACACTTATCGTGTCAGAGCCTATTTTAAAGGGTTTATGGCATTTTACTTTGTTTGGGTTTGCTTTATCCAGACAAATATTTTAGCAACAAATAGCAGAAACATAAGGGCGGTTACATAGGGTTGTCTTGCCGCAGCGAAGAAGCAGATAAAAAGCGTACTCAGCACGAGAGAGCATTTTGTGATTATGTTGCTCCATGATTCCTTTTCAAAACAAACACACATCAGTTTCGCTATCCCAAGTGCAATCAAAACAATAAAAACAATCCAATAGATTGCAAGATATATTGGGGTAGTGTCTGTAAATGAAAGTAGATTGACAGAATAAATATATCCGTCAACAAGGTTACCATACAACGGCAAAAGTATAAAAGTAACCGCCATCATATCTAATATTCCATAAATGAAACTGTAAATTTTTTTCAAGTTGGAACGATTTTCAGTTTCGGCAAGTGTAATCAGTTCTTCGCCCGATAGCAGTTCATCTATGGTCACAGAAAAGAATTTAGAAATACACTTGAGCGACTCAATGTTAGGGTAACCCTTGCCGCTTTCCCATTTTGAAATGGCTGTTCTTGATACATATAATTGCTCCGCAAGTTGTTCCTGCGTTAAGTTCTTTCCAGTCCTAAGCTGTTGTAGCTTTTCATTAAATTCCATGATTCTCCTCCTGTTTGTTCCTTGTTTTCATACGTCCATCAACGGGTTTTTCTGCATCTTTTGGTATCATCCATGCACGACCAAATTTTTCAGTTCCGTCAATGCGATTTTCCTCACATAATTTTTGTATCCGTCTTTCCGATATGCCCCATTTTTCAGAAGCGGCTTTCACAGAAATGTAATTCATAATATCAACTTCCTTTCGCAAAGAGTATATAATTATTATATACGGAATGACGAATAATAGCAAGTTTCTCTCCACTAATACGAAATTATACACTACTAAACATAAAATCATACTTCGTTCAAATATCATCACCCGAAATGTACAATGATATAGGATGATATTAAAATGTACCAAGATGAAAGAAAACTTGATTTTAAGCCGTTAGGTATAGCGATAAAAAAAGCTCGGGAAGCAAAAGGGTGGACACAGGAATATCTTGCCCAACTGGTAGACCTTACGCCACGCTCTATTATGTATATAGAGAACAGGGGGCAGCACCCAAGGCTTAACAAATTTTATCTCATTACTACCTTGCTTGACATCTCTGTAGACCAGTTCTTTTTTCCATGCAATGAAGATGGCGACAACAATCGCCGCAAACAAGTTGATGTACTGTTGAATGATATGGAAGAAAAGGAGCTTATCGTGATGGAAGCTACGGCTCAAGGCTTGAAAAAGGCAAGAGAAACTGCGGAATAATTAACGCTGTTTTCGTAAGCCAAGCCAACTGAAAAAAGTGCGACACCTACACAGGCTATCGCACTTTTTAGGTTATTTTTTTATTCTCCACACAAATCATAAAGCTGTTCACATCGGTTTTGAATATCTAAGATTTCTGTTTCGGTTAAACTCCTGCGGTTATGAGTAAGTTGTTGCTCTAAAAAATCACGATAGCCATCAAGTAAGGCATCCCGTAAAAGCTCGGGGGCTTTGCAATGTTCCACACCAAACCATTGCTCATCTTTTTCATCCCAAATCATAACGGTGTATCCTCGCTTAGTGTTCACCACCTCCAAAACACTATCTTTATTTAGGTAATCGTTGAATACTTCTAAAACCTTTTCAAAGGTCATCATTTTATCAGCCCTTTCATATTTTAGGTGCTTATATGTAAGTAGTTTATATACTTATTACGACTATGATAATAAAAGTAAATCATCGTGTAAAGGATACGGATATTGTTTGCGAACAAAAGTGGCAAGCAATGCCGGTGTTAATACACTCGGCCCACAGAGGGAAAAATCCTGACGTGATTTCCCCCTCTGCTTTGCTTGTTGAGGGCAGCGCCCCCAAGCCCCTTTGAACGCAGAATTTCATTCTGCGGCTACGCGTCCGATGGACGCTTATGACCATGACCGGCTTACCGCTGGCCGTGGTCTTTTTCTTGTTCTTTTTTCTGTTCCTCATCCATTTTCAGCAGCCGATCCACATTGGCCTTTGCCGTCAAAAGTTCCCGCATTTCCTCACGGGAACGCCGGTACTCGGCGTAGGTTTTCTTCTTTTCCTCCAGCAGTTTGGCATACTCAGATTGCAGGTCTTTGACCTTGGGCAGCTTCTTCACTCCCATCTCATCAAAGGCATTTTTTGCCGCCTGATGGAGCAGAATTTCTTGCTCATGTTCCTCCCGAAATTTTCGGGAATAACCGGCCTTGCGATAGGCAACATAGGTCTCGCGGGTCTTGGCATAATTAACGATATGGGTACGCAGGACGGCGATCTCTGCCATGCGTTTCTCCGTCGCCTTAATCTGCGCTGACAGCTCATTGTGATGGGCGGTAGCCGCCACCGCTTTTTCTTCCAGCTCTGTATAGTCCAGTAGGTGATGTTCGGTAAGAAAATTCACGGTCTGCGCCATCTGTTTTAAGTTAAAAACCTTGGCCCAGCGTGCATATCCAGCACCTTTCCCGGCCTGCAATTTTGCCTGAATATCCACCAGCAAATTGACCTTGGGTGGCTCCGGCTGCACGGTGGATTTCTTGCGGGGCGTGTGCTGCTTTTCTCCAGCCAGCACCGCACGGATTTCTGTTTCGCTGTACCCGGCTCCCAGCTTGTCATCCATACGGGCTACATTCTTCCAGCCGGGAGCTTTAAGGCGGATTGCTTTCCCGCGCCGAGATACCTCGCAGCCCATCTCGGAAAGCAGTTGCAGAAGTGTGTCAAAGTCTGCTGGCTTTTGCTCCAGCGCCCGGTCAATCATCACCCGTAGCTGTTCCCGATGGGAGGGCTTGGCTTGTTCGCCCAGCCACTTGTTGTAGCTTTTTCCGTGGGGCTTGGGGTTCTCCACAATGGATAGTCCGTTCTCGATACAAATGGTGTCACTTAAACGTCGAACAGCTCTGGTGCTTCCCCAAAAGTTACGGAACTTCCGGTCACAATCCATATTGACCGCCGACCAGATGATGTGATTATGAATATGCGATTTGTCGATGTGGGTGCAGACCACAAAGGAATGATTGCCTTTGGTGAACCGCCTGGCAAATTCTATGCCCAGCCGGTTGGCTTCCTCCGGTGTGATCTCTCCGGGCCTGAACGACTGGCGCACATGGTAGGCGATCACATCATCTGTACCGCGCACTCGTCCGGTGGCGGCAATATACTGCCGCTTTGCCAACAGAAACTCTGCATCAGCAGTGCGGCTGTCACATCCATAGCTGGTAATCAATTTTCCGTTGTCGGTCTTTTGGGGATTTGCCACATAGTCAATAATATCGCTGATGGCACGGCTCTCAGTCCGACCCTTGCCGATATGCAGCGGCATGATGCGTGTGGTTGCCATAAGGGAGACCTCCTTTCCAAAAAAGAAACGGCCTGCATGGTGCAGACCGCTTTTGTTATTCTATTAAATCGTCCTCATCGAGAAAATCAAAATTGTCCTCGATGTCCTCTAACCGCTTCGGAGGAAACCTCATCTCGTATTGTTCTTTTGCCAGCGCACGAACTTCCCGGCGCTTATCTTTCATTCGGTTCTTCAGCCAGGAAATCTGCTCCTTTGATAATCTCCATGGGAGATTCAGCAAGCGGTTTATTGTCATTTGCTCCGCTTGCTTCTCCGGCGGCAAAGAAGCACAGGATTTACAGACGTGCGCCGCATGACCTTTGCCGGAAAATTTTTCATTAGCCTTATATTCTCCGCAGACTTTACAATAATGGCCGTGCTTCTTCATAGGCTCGATTCCTTTTCACTGAGAGCGTATAAACTGCGCACCGCCCCCATGATGATGTTCCACTCCAGATCTGCCGCATAGGAAAATTTTTTGCGGTACGATTCCCAAAGTTTCTGCATAACCGAGCTGTTCTCCACTTCCTCAAAAACTTCGGCAGCTTCTGCAAGATGTCGTTCTGTCCCGCGTTTGTGAGCAGTGGCCCGCAGCGCATCATGGAGAATCTGAGGGTCCAATGTATTCCCATGCAGCTGTTCCAGAATATAAATGTCATAGAAATCTCTCATGCGGGTGTTGGTGGTAGTTCTGGTAATGATCGTTTCCAGCTTTTCGGCCAGAACCGTTTCCAGATTGTACGCCCAAATATCAATGGAGCGATCTTCCAGCATCAGCTTGAAAGAGTAGCGGATCTCCCTGGGGGTAATGGCATCCCCTGTGGAAATGTCAATCTTCAAAGGCGTCACCACACCGTCAAAGGTTGTAGTCATATTTACGCGAATCCCCGGATATTCCGCCTCATCCATAATCTCCGAAATACTTTTCAGCTGGAATTTGACGCCATCATCAAGCGGGACACTCACAATAGCGGAAATCAAATTCTCTATGTCCTCCACATTGACATTGGCTCCTTTTACAGTAGCGTCCAAATCCATCGTGGAACGGGCATCCAGACCAACCATAGCCGCTACCAGCATACCGCCTTTCAGAATAAATTTGTCACGATATTCAGAAAGGGAGATACGCTCCAGAAAACGCTCCATCATGTAGTTCCGCATCAAGAGCTGGGCGTCCGCAGATTTTTTTCTGGAAAGATTGCGGATCAGATCCTTCAACTGCCTTGCTGTTTTTATCATAAAAGCACCTCCAAATACTGCCGCAGAATTTTTTCTACCCGGAACATACCGGCATACCGCATCAATGTCCGCAGGTCTTTGTCTTTTCTTCTGGCATACATCTTTAATGCCCCTTGAAAAGTCTGCATCTCCATGTTGTTCCTGCTGCGGAGCAGGTCGCAGATGGTGCGCTCCAGGTCATAGACAGGAACTGTATGCCCAAATGGTGTCTGAGCCGTTGTCAGGCCCACCCCATGCAGTTCCGCCTTAATGGTGAATACCTGTACGCCCTCTGCTTTCAGCTTGGAGGGATTATATCCGGTCTTGACTGTGACCGTATATTCCAGCGGCTCGCGGTCTGTCAGATCGTGAAAAAATAAAGCTGTCTCATGGGAAAACACTGCCTGTTCGACCCGCAGATGAAGTAAGTACATGGCATCGACCCAGGCATCCTTGGAAAGATAAATTCCATGCGCGACCCGCTCCAATTCCCGTGAGTGCACATAATCATAAAAAACAGGCTTAGAAATACCAGCAGATACTACTTGAGCTGTTCGCAGCATCCCATCCTGTGTTTCCAGCAGCTGATCCAGCTGTTCAAATTGTCCCACCGTACCACTTCCTTTCACACTAATATTATAAGCAATATTAGTTCAAAAGTAAAGTGATGAAAATTCGGCATAATTTTACCGACAGCTTAACGTTCAACAGTTTTGGAAATATGAAGTGGCAGCAAAATAGACAACCTCAGCTGCCCATTTCATCACGATATGAAATAATCTGCTTCTTTTTCTGTTTGGCACACCGTAACGTTGTGGCTGCTCCGCCCCAATCATGGAGAACATAGGCCACCACTACATCGGCGGACTCTACCATCCAGCGATTTCTATGAGAAATCGAAAAACGGCGCGGTACGTTTTCCAGCGGTGGATACACGGTACTGTCATAGCCAGAAACATCCCGGCCAGTGTTCAAATATGCCAATACAAGAACCAGCTCGATTTGCGGATACTTTTTCTTTTGTTCCCGTAAAATAGACGCTGCTAAACTGTCGAACTCTCCATATCCTCCAAGATAAAAAGTTGTTGCTCCTTGCTCAATTAGGTCTTGTGTTACATTGCGAAGCCAATTCGCAATATTGTCTGCCTTTGTGATTTGCGAATGGCCACAAAAAGTTACGTTCATACGATGGCACCCCTATTACCATCATACTGCAAATAGCTCTATTAGTACAGGTACAGGGACCAATTTTAGCAAAACTGCCCATATACTAAATATAGTACAGTCACAGGGGCGGTGTATAGAATGAAGCTAAACGAGGCGGTAAGCAAACGTCTGTTAGAATTACTAGATGAAAGAAAAATGACACAATATCAACTGTATATGAAAAGCGGTGTTCCCAAGTCTACGATTGGAAATGTCATCAACTGCTCGTATGATTCGGTTAAGCTACGGATCATTCATGAGATGTGCCAAGGAATGGGGATTGGGATAGATACCTTTTTTGCATCGCCGCTTTTTCAAGAAGATAACCTAGAACCATAAAACCTCCGACGAAATTCGTCGGAGGTTTTCATATTATCCATAAACCAAATCTTGAATGATAAACTTCAAGTCCTGTACCTTGCCCAGTAGCCAGATTGCAGCCATTGGCAAACCATAGGGACTAATGAGAAATGCTATCACCAGCAGGATAAGGCCAATCTGCGTCGCACCGCCGAGAATTTCCGTATCACTGACGATCACCTGGGCGAAGGCGGCCCCAAGGCTAAGTTCCAGGCCAATGTCGAGGCAATCAAGCTGCTGAAATACCTGGAGGAAACCACCGAGCAGGCAACGCCGGAACAGCAGAAAATCCTTTCTCGGTATGTGGGCTGGGGCGGCCTTGCCGATGCCTTTGACCCCGACAAGGAAAGCTGGAGCAAGGAATATGCCCAGCTGAAGGAACTGCTGACCCCGGAGGAATACGGTTGTTGATGTCCACATTGCTCTGATGGTTAAACACATTGAGGGAGCCGGTCACATAGATTTCCAGCGCCGTGGCGATGTACTGCGCCTCTTTCTCGTCCTGCGCCCGCAGCAGGTTGTAGAGGTCCTCCAGGATGGGCATATTCTCCGGGCGGGGGTCATTGAGATAGTCCTGATACACCAGCCGCACACAGCGGTCAATGATGGTTTTCTGAACCGGCTGCAAGCCCTCTTTGCCGCCTACGATCAGCTCGCACAGAGACAGGATGAAGTCGGACTTGAGAGACAGCGGACTTTCATCGTCCGAGTAGTCCAGGTTCAAATCCATAGGGTTAATGTAATTGCTGCTGGTGGGCGAAATCTTGATGACCTGCCCATGCAGGCGCTCCACCAAGGGCGCGTACTCGGCCTCCGGGTCGCAGATAATGATGTCATCATTGGTGAGCAGGAAACAGTTGGCGATCTCGCGCTTGGCGCTGAAGGACTTGCCGGAACCAGGGGTGCCGAGAATCAGTCCATTGGGGTTTTTCAGCAGCTTGCGGTCCACCATGATGAGGTTGTTGGACAGGGCGTTGATACCGTAGTACAGCGCCTCTTTGCCGTTCTGGAAAAGCTCCTGGGTGGTGAACGGAACAAAGATAGCCGTGGAACTGGTGGTCAGCCCCCGCTGAATCTCGATCTGATTGAGGCCCAAGGGCAGCGCAGACATCAGCCCTTCTTCCTGCTGGAAGTCAAGCCTTGTCAGCTGGCAGTTGTACTTCTGTGCGATGGAACTGGCCTGGAACACATTGTTGCCCAGCTGCCGGGGATTGTCCGCCGTGTTCAGCACCAGGAAGGTCACAAGGAACATTCGCTCGTTTCGGCTCTGCAAATCCTGCAAGAGCTTCTTGGCCTCGGCACCGTAGGTGGCAAGGTCGGAGGGAATGATGTCCATGTCATATCCGGCGCGGACGGCTTTTTTCTGTTCCTCAATTTTGGATTTATCCAGGTCGGTGATTTTCCGCTTGACCGTCTTGATGGCCTTGATCTGATCTACGGACTGGATATGCAGGCTGACGATCAGAGAGCTTTCCATATCCAGAAAATCCGCCAGCATCCGGTCATTCAGCTCCGGGGCGAGGATCTGCAAAAAAGAAACAGCCCCGTATTTTTTACCCATACGGAACTGTTTGCCGGTGCGGAACTCGAAGCCGGACGGCGCGATGAAATCCTTGGTGGACAGACCGGACGGAGCCAGCCAGTCCCATTCAAAGCGGAACGGCACCTGTTCATCCATGTGGAAAATGCCGTGAAGCTGTGCCAGCCGCGCCTTGCCGTCCAGGGTCTCGGCGGCCACGCCCAGGCGTTTGAAGTTGTTGAGAATGTCGGTCTCAATGCGCTCCAGACGGGGCTTGGCGGCCTTGAGGCTGTCGGCGTCGATGCCGAAAGTCAGGTACTTGGTCTTGATAAGACCGTTGTTGCCTCTTGCCAGCTGGTTTTGCAGCATGGTGGTGTACTCCACCCGGATGCTGTCAAAATCATCCCCCTGGAGAGGAATGTTGATGGCGCGGGCAAAGGTCTCCTCAGAGGCTGCCAGGTTCAAAAAGGACAGCTGGAACTGAATGGAGCTGTCGAAGTAGTTGAGGAAATCGCACCAGCCCTCGAAGATCGCTGTCTTGTCCTCGTTCTGCGAGAGCTGATAGTTGATGTCCTGGAATTGGATGGTCTTTGTGTAGCGGCTGCCTGCCACACGGCAGATGCCGTCCGGCCACATCCGTTCATAGGGGATACTGTCCTGAGCCGATTTTTTCTTTTTGTCTGTGCGATTGGCACGGGCAATGGCAGCCTCGATCTGCTTTCTGTCGGCGCGGGACAGCTTTTTCATCTTTTTCTGATTAACCGGCTGCGCGGTCTTTTCGTCTTTTCCGAACAGCCGGTGCAGCCAGCTTTTGATTACCGTGAACAATGTCATACACCTCCTTGTCGAGTTTTTCCTGCCGTTCCAAAACGGCATAGAAGTTGTTGGTCTGATACGGGCGCTCCTTGGGCCGGATGACGGCCACCTTGATGATATTGCCCACGATCTTTTCCAGGGGCTGACCGTGTTTTTCATACATCGCCAGCATGAAGAAGGGCAGCATGACCAGCATCATACACATGGCAGCCACGCTGTTTCCCACAGGCCCCCGGAGCAGGAAGAAAAGCGGTACGCCGATCAGCGCACCGCCGCCGAAGCAGACAAGCTGCCTCTTGGTTAAGTTGAACGCGACCTTGGTTTTGACTTTCGTAAGATCCTTGGGTACAGGTACATAAGCCAAAGGGATTACCTCCTTCCTGGTTAATGTGCATTGAAAACGGATTTTGCGAGGCTGCCGGTCTTAAAGAGCGTAAAGCACAACAGGACCGTATAGCCCACGCAGCTCCAGATGGCCATAATGATGTCGGATTCGGTGGCAATACTCTGCACCAGCACGGCGTAGATCGCCACACAGACGATGATGAGAAATGCCTGGAAGCCCAGGGCGATCAACGAGCGCAGATAGTTCTGGCCCATACCGCCCCATTCCTTGCCCATCATGGTGGCCATAGGGATGGGAGCCACCGAGGTCACAAGGTAAATCTCAATCATACGGCCATAAATCACGATAAAGATACAAATGTAAAGCGCCCACATGGTAATGCCGATAAAGAGCGACTGGAACCACAGGCCGAACAGCGGCCCCAGGTCCATATCCATCAGCCGGGACTCCATATCGGTCATGACAGAGGAGATGTCGATGGAAGCGTCGGAACCGATGATGCCCGCCGCCTGCGCCACCACACTTTGAGCTGCGTCAAACACGCCCATCACGATGTTCCAGGTGTTTGAGACGATGAGGATGGCAGCGGCAGATTTGAACACCCATTTGAAGATCATCCAGGTGTCCACATCATGCAGGTTGTTCTTGTCGGTAATCATCTGAATCAGCTCCAGCGTCATCACGATAGCCAGGATCACGCCAGCAATCGGCACCATGATGGAGTTGGAGAGATTTTGGATCATGCTGAAAATACTCCCGTTCCAGCCCTGAGGGGTCTGGCCCACCTGTGTCGCAATGTCTGCGACCTGCTGGTTCACGCTATCGAACATCCCCGATAAGTTGCTCATAATGCCGCCTACCAACATTTCCTTGAGCCAGTCAGTAAGGGCATCGAGTAAGAAATCCATACGGTGTCAACCTCCTTTCAGCCGCCCCCGCTTGGGGGCAGGGGCGGCAAGGATTTCTTATGACAGCTTAACGACGGGAGCGATCAGACGGTGAACAGGCTGGAGAGCAGGGGTACGAGGACCATGCCGACCACGGCGACGCCAGCGCCAGCCATGAGCTGCTTCATGCCCTGGGACTTTGCTTATGTGTGATAAAGAAGTAATAGAAGTGTAAAAAATTTTGCCGTTCCTATCCGGCACTTGGCCATTGTGTCGGATAGGTCGGGCGTTAGGCTTCGGGCAAGTCAATCTTGCCGACAAAGCTGTAATAAATCTCAATGTCCTGCCTGCGGGTGCCGTTCTCGTCATAGCTACACTCATGCACGACGATTTTCTCAATCATTTCCCGCAAGAGGGTGGGGGTAAGTTCCTCAAAGGCAAGGTGCTTTCGGACGATACCCATAAACTTTTCCGCGTTGACGGTGGCGGCCTGCGACTTGTCCAGTTCGGCCTGCAAAGCGGCGGCGCGGTCTTTCAGTTCCCGCTGTTCCTGCTCATAGTCTGCCGACAGTTCCATGAAACGCTCGTCGCTGATTTTGCCGTTCACATTGTCCTCATACAGCCGCTTGATAATGCGGCTCACTTCGGCAATGCGCTCCTGCGCCTGTTCAAGCTGCTTGGTGGCTGCGGCGGTCTTTCTCTTGCCGCCGATCTCGTTCTGCTGGATAAGCAGCTTCACAAAGCGGCTCTCGTGCTTGGCGGCGTATTCGGTCACTTGCCGGAGATTGGAGAGGACACCGGCGGTCAACAGGTCGGTGCGGATAAAGTGCGCCGTACAGTCGCGGGTGCGCTTCTTGTAGCTGCCGCAGATGTAACAGTCCTGCTTGCGGTTCTTGTTCTGATACCGCTGCTGGTACATCACATGACCGCAGTCGGCGCAGAACAGCATACCGGAGAACAGCCCCACTTCATCATAGCGGTTCGGGCGTTTGCGCTGCTTGCGTAACTCCTGCACGCGCTCCCATGTTTCCCGGTCTATGATAGGCTCATGGTGGTTCTCAAAAATGGCCTGCTTCTCTACGGGGTTCTCTACACTGTGCTTGACCTTGTAAGAGGGCTTCTCCGTCTTGAAGTTTACCAGACAGCCGGTGTACTCCCGGTTTTCGAGGATATGAACAACGGTGTTCGTCGCCCATTTGCACTCATAGCCGGGGTGGTAGCGGCGGGTGCTGCCCGTCCTGCGGTATTCCAGCGTTCCCGGCGTAGGGATTTGCTGCTCCGTAAGCATACGGGCAATCTTGGTCGGGCCATTCCCGGCAAGGCAAAGCTGGTATATCTGCTGGACAACCGGCGCGGTTTCCTCGTCAACGAGATAGTTCTCGTCCTCGTCCATGAGATAGCCATAGACCGGCTTGCTGGTAACGGGCTTGCCGCTCATGCCTTTTGCTCGTTTTACTGCTTTGATTTTCTTGCTCGTATCTCTCACCAGCCATTCGTTGAACAGATTTCGCAGAGGGGTAAAATCGTTGTCCATGCCGCCGTTTGCGCTGTCCACATTATCGTTGACAGCGATAAAACGCACTCCCTTTTGAGGGAACAGCATTTCCGTGTAAAACCCTACCTGCAAGTAGTTTCGCCCTAACCGGCTCATGTCCTTGACGATGACCGTACCCACTTTCCCGGCTTCAATGTCTGCAAGCATGGCTTGAAAACCGGGGCGCTGGAAGTTCGCGCCGGAAAAGCCGTCGTCGGTGTACCAGCGCAGGTTGGTAAAGCCATTCTGTTTTGCAAAGGCTTCGAGTATCCTTTTTTGGTTCGATATGGAATTACTCTCACCTTGCAATTCGTCCTCATGGGACAATCTCGGATAAAGGGCGGTAATGAGGTTTTGGGTGGCTTGTCTTAACATAAAATCCTCCGTTTCCGACAGCCAGCCCCACTATTCCGTAGCTTTATTGTACCACGGAATAGCGGGGGCTGTATAGCGGCAAAAGTGTAAAATCTGCTTCTTTATGGTTTGTCAAATTGCCGGTTTTTGTGTAGCAGCGGCTTCCGCTTCCAGTACCCGCGCCATTTTGTCGGCGGCGGTGGTGGTAGTGTCTTTCTTGAAATAGCCGGACACGACAAGGACGGAATTGCCCATGCGGATTTCCGTCACGCAGTCGGGGCGGCGGGCGGTGCGGGTGTCGTGCTGCTTGTTATCTGTCATAGGCAATACTCCTTTCAGTCGGTAATCAGTTTCTTCATGCTCTCCATTTTCCGCTGCGCGGCTTCCTGCCGGAAGTTGTCGCCGGTAAAGCGTACCGGGACGCACATGGAAAGCAGGCGGTCATAAATCCGGGAATGGGCGGTGTCCTCCGGGTTCCGCAGGTCGTCCAGCGTGAGGTTGGTCGTGACGATCAGCGGCTTGCCGCTGCGGTAACGGCTGTCAATCACATTGAAAACCTGTTCCAGCCCGTACTCGGTGCCGCGCTCCATGCCGAAGTCGTCAATGATAAGCAGCGGATAGCGGCAAAGGCGGGAAATGTACTCGTTGCGGTTCTCAAAGCTGGCGGCAAGGTCGTTGAGGATAAGGGCAAAATTCGTCATGTGGACGGGGATTTCTTTCTCCATAAGGGCGTTTGCGATACAGCCCGCAAGGTAGCTTTTCCCGGTTCCCACGCCGCCCCAGAACAGGCAGCCGATATTGTCGGCTCGCATATCCTCCCAGTGTTCCACATACCGGCGGGCAATCCCGGCCTGCGGGTTCCTGCCGTTGTCGTTCTCAAAAGTCCAGTCCCGCATGGTGGGGTCGGTAAAGCCCCGGCGTTTCAGTTCCTCCACGGTGTCAAAGTGCCTGCGCCGCTTCTCGGCGGCCTCCCGTTCCTCGCGGGCGGCTCTCTGGCAGTCGCACTCTGCCGGGTGGCGGTCGCGGCCAAAGATAGCGGCCTTATCCGGCGCAAAATAGGCTTCTTTCGGCTTGCGGCACCTGCCGCAGTACAGTAAACCGTCCTCGCCGGTGTAGTCCTCCGGCTCCGGGGTGGCAGTCGTCATATTCTCCAAAACAGCGTTGATTTCGTTCTTCATAAACTCTCGCCCTCCTTGCATGAGTAGTCAGGGATGCCCTTTTTCGGGGCGCCCTTTTTGTCGTTCCCCGCCCATATCCGAAGGGCGGCGGCATAGTTCTGGTAGCTTTTCCCGCTGGCGGCAAGGTAGCGGCTCATTTCCTCGATGAACCGTTCCAGCCTGTCGGGGTACTCTGCCTGCAACTCGTCGTATTCGGTCTGTGACAGAAAAATATTCTGGTATCGGCCATAGGGCGCGGGCGGCTCCCCACTCACTCCCTTTGTTTGGCTCTCTGTAAGGTTGTTTATAGTAGTTTGGTTAGGGGACGGTTTTCCGACCATCATAAGGTCGGTTTTCTGACCATCAGTAGGACGGTTTTCCGGCTCTATGAGGGTCGGATTTCCGGCCATCAGTTGGTCGGAAAACTGTACCTGTGGCACTCGCGGCACTTTGACATAAAGCCGGTTCGGTGCGGAGAAGCCGCCCCGTTCCCGTTCCAGCAGCCCCGCCATGTCCAGTTCATTAAGCGCCCCCTTTATGGTGGTGCTGCCCTTATCCAGTATTTCGGCTATCTCCGCGATTGGATAGATAATATATATCCTGCCCTCGTCGTCCTGCCACTTGTTCTTCTGGGAGAGTGTGGAACGGTCTAACAGCAGCGAATACAGCAGCTTGGCGGTCTGGGAAATCTCCATTTTCAGCAGGAAACGGGGGTAGGGCAGATAGATAGGCAGCGGCGTGTCTGCCATGATATAATCAGCGATAGTATCACCTCCCTGTGTTCGGGTTGATTGTGGTGTTTTGTCACGCCTTAGAACGGCGTTTCCGGGGGAAAAGGATAAATGTATCGCGTACCCTTTGACACTCACGAAAAAAACCTTGATTCATGCGGGTTTGAAAGGCTCTAAAGCGTGACATTTCTGCCTTTGTTTCCGCTTTCTCTCGGCGGCTTTGAGTTTCTTCATGCGTCCGGCGCAGTCGGGGCAGTATTTTCCCCGGTTGGATTTGGGGACAAATGCCGCCCCGCAGACCTCACACCGTTTCCGGCTCCCCCGGTACAAGAGGGCTGCGGCCAGTTCCCCGTCAAGGGGCAGGACAGCCACACGGAACCAGCGGCACATGAGGGAAAGGGAAATGCTTTGGACGCACACGCAAGGCTCCCCGTCGTCTAACAGCAGGCAGTTTCCCTCGTCGTAGTTACAGCACTCATGTACCAGCCGCCGCGCCCGCCGGTGCTGGCGGTAGTCCATGCGGGGCAGGTTATCGCTCATGGCTCTGCTCCTTTCTGCGGTGGGGTTCCTCCCGGCGCAAAATCTGGTCGATGTTCCGCTTGACGGTCTGCAACTCCTTGAACCGCTGTTTCTGTTCGTGGTAGGTGTTATACAGGCCGTCTTTCTCGGAGATAAGCTGCTCGATCTCGGCCTGCAACGCTTTCCGGGCGGGCAGCTTGGTGATGCCATGCGCCTTGAAATACCGGGCGGCGGCTTCGGCTATGATAAAATCGCTCTCGTTTGCCTGCCGGTAGGCGGCGCGGGCTTTCTCGGATTTCTGCGCTTTCAGCCCGTCGCGGGTGGGCTTGGTCTTGGCATAGGCAAGTACCTGTTGCTGCAACTCCTTTTTCCCTTGTAGCTTCGTTTCCAGTGCTTTCAGTTCGCCGCTGGTCTGGCGCATTTCCTGATAGGCGGTATCAACGGCGGCTTCTAACTGCTCCGGGGAAGTAAAGCCGTATTCCTGATACACATTCAGCGTCGCGGCCATTTGTTTGAGGTTGTGCATGGTCGCCCAGCGTTCATAGCCCCGGCCTTTGCCCTCGGCCATTTTCTGCTCAATGTCCACAAGCCGCTGCACACCGTCCTGCTTCGGGGCGGTTTGTGGGGCTTTTGTGTTCCCATGCCGGGGGTATTCGAGTATGGCTGCGGCCTTTTCTGTGGCTCTGGCGGCGTTCTGCTCCAAAACGGAAAGGACAGCGGTGCGGTCAAAGTCGTCGCCCAGCTTCCGGGCGGTAATGGGCTTTGTCCTGTCCGGCGTGAGATAGGACAGCCGCCCCCGGCTCTCCTTGACGGTCACGCCCTCCCGCAGCAGCAGAGAGGAAAATTCGTCAAAGCTGGCGGCGGTGGCAAGGGCTTTCCGTATGGTCTGCCGCAGCTTCTCCTTGTTCGTTTCAAACTTGGTCTGCCGGGGCGTGATACCGCCTGCAATCATGGGGGCGTTCTGCTTGTCCAGCGCAGCCTGTCCCTTTTTCTGCGCCCAATACTCCCGGTCGGTCACGCGGTTCTTGCTGCCGTTCAAGAGGTCGATTTGGTAAAGCCCCTCCCGGTGGCACATCTCCATGACTTCGGATTTGAAGTAGCGCAAGGCAGCGTCGGTACAGCGGTGCTTGCAGCCGGCTTTCGTGTCGGCTGGCCTGTCCATGTAGGGCAGGAACGGTACTTCCTCTATCCGCAGGCTGTTAATGACGATATGCACATGGATATTGCCGCTGTGGTTGTGGCCGTCCGGGTGGGTGCATACAAGGGCTTGGTGGCCGGGGAAATGCTCGGCGCAAAACTTCTCGCCCAATGCCTGCGCCCGGTCTACGGTCAAGCCGTTGTCCGGCCCGTCCCGTGGGTCAAAGCTGATGATATAGTGGTGGCTTTTCACATCTTCCCGCCGCTGGTTCTTCCCATAGCGGAGATTTGCCCGCATACAGGCAACGGCAAAATCCTCCCCGCCGCAGTTCAGCGTTGACAGCCGGTAGTCCTCGCGGGGGATAAGCCTGCCGGTTTCATCAAGGACGGGCTTCATGGTAAACTCGTCATGCTCAAAGAGAAGATATTGTTCGGCGGCTCCGTAGTCGGCGTTTTTAGAGTTGATATGCTTGAGTGTTGCCAACTGCGTCACCTACTTTCTTGAGGACTTCATACTTGAGGGCGGCAAGGTCGGCTATGGCGGCGCGTACCTCGCCGGACAGCGCATTGTAGGGTGAGCCGTACTCGTTCAGATACCGGGCAATCTGATTGAGGTTGCCGCCGATCCTGCCGTACTCGGCGGCCAGCTTCCCGACAGCGGAGAGCAGTTCATCATTGACCGCCGATACATGGACAACGGGGCGTATGGTCGTGCGCCGTATCGCCTGCCGGAGAAATTCCGACTGGCTGATACCATAGGGCGCAAGCCGCGCTGTGAAGTCGGCGTATTCATCTTCGGACAGCCGGGTTTTCACAACGCGGCTGCGGTGGGGCGTGTTGTATTTCTTTCGCATAGGCTGAAAACCTCCTCTCACTATTCTTATTGCTGACTTTTTTCGGATTTTGGGCGGAGAAAATTTCCTCTCACTCCTCCCATTGCTTAACTTTTCGGGAAATTACAAAAACTTTTTTTTGCATTTCGGCAGAAAAATCCCTCTATACCTCCCATTGGGCAACTTTTTGGAAAATAACAAAAACTGTTTTCAGCTTTTTCGCCCGTAAGGGCGTATAGCAGGGTTTGGGGAAGGCACTCCCCAACAAGTTTCCCGCGAGGGGCAAAACCGCAGAATTGCGGATTTTGGCACCGTGGTAGAAACTTGCTCTTAGTAAGCCGCAGACTGCCCCTGTCCGGGCTTTTCCGTACATAGAGCGAACGGGGCGGGGCTTTCAGCCCGCTGTGCGCGGTCTTTTTTTTCTTTCGCCAAAGATACATTCAAAAGGCCGCCAGCTACCCGCTGTCCGGGGATTTTTCAAATTTTCTTTTGCCTTAGTAATCCGGGAAACAGGATTTTGGCAACCTACGGGGCAGAGAATTTTTCCTTTCACTCCCTACAACACTGCGTTTTGAAATTTGCCAAACGGAGCAGGCAGCTTTTTCTGGCTTCACCTACCTACTACGGGTGACTTTGCGATTTTGCCAAATGGACAACAAAAAAAGCAGCAAATCTTTTTCAGACTTACTGCTTTCACTGGCCGCTGGTGGGCGGCTGGTATTCAGTTTTGGGGCTTATCGGTCAAAGCGAAACTTGAATAGTGCGGAGATTAGCTGCTGCTTCACATATTCCTCAACCTCGGCGTTAACCTGACCGTGTACTTTGGAAAAGTAGCGGATATATCCGGCATAGTGGGAAAGGACGGTGTCGATTGCGTCCGGGTCGCCCTCATGGGCTTTGACGATTGTTTCATAGGGGAGAAGTTTACTCATGGTCTTTTCCCTCCATGAGCCGCCGTAGCCGCTGCAAGGCAAGCTGGATATGCCGCCCCGCTGTGCTGCGTGTCCGGCCAATATGTACGCCGATCACTCGCTGCGGCTGGCGCAGGAAATAGTAACGGAAAATCTCTTCCTGTGTCTGCTCCGGCAAGAGGGCAAGGGCGGCGGCAAGTTCCGCATGGTACAGAACGGCGGTCTGGCCGCAGGCGGTAAAAAGATATTCTTCAAGCTGCTCCGGTTCGGCAAGCTGGACAAACTTCTCATTCATCAGATAGTCAAGAGAAACTTCCCGTTCCCACCTCCGGCGCAGCTTTAAGATTATATCTATGGCTGCGTGACGAATGACAATCTTGCAAAAGGCATTGAATGTGTACTGGATATGCACTTTGTAGGCTTCATCTTCGGTCATGGAAATTCCCCCTCTCTGAATAATAGTGCGGGGCGGCAGCACTCCTTGCTGTCGCCCCTTGATTGCCTATCTGCAAAGGCGGGCGGGGCTGTCAACGGCGGCGCATATGCGCCGTTCATCTTGACTGTTGACTGGCTCGGCTGGCTTTGCCATTTGAGTGTAATTGCTTATTCTTTTTTTATTTGCAGACTTTTGAGGTAGAACGCCTGCTCCTCCCTTTTCTCTGGCTCACTCTCAAAAGGGTTATGCTGTCTAATTCATTCGTTGTCTTACTATTTCATACATCATTATAGATGCAGCACAACTGACATTGAAAGAACTGGCATAGGAATCTTCAGCCATAGGAATCGTACATAAAACATCACAATATTCCTTAAATGCCTTATTTAATCCCATGGTTTCATTTCCCATCATTAACATAACCGGGGTTTTCAAGTCCTCATGATAGATAGGCTTTTCGTGGTGGGCTGTTGTGCCTATGATCTTAAAGCCAGGGTATTTTATTCTAAGGCTTTCAACGAATTTATATAAATCCTCATTGTGAATGATTCGAATCACCGGAAGATTGAAAAAAGAACCCATCGCCGAAACAATTACATCAGGCTCATACAAATCAACCGCATGTCCAGTAATTATCAACATATCTACTCCCAACGCATCACATGAACGTATCATCGTACCTAAATTTCCTTTATTAGAGGGCCTGTCAAATAACACAATAAATGGATTGGAAGATAACGCAACATTTTCTAACCTGTCTTCCCTCATTTCAATAATAGCCAATAATTCAGAAGTTTCTTCTTTTCCACTTAATTCCTTTAGCAACTGTGCCGTAAGAGTATAATTGACTTCTGTTTTTACTGTTTCTATCATATGTTTTGCCCAGCCTGACAGATTATTCTTGTCATAAATAAAAGAAATAATCTTCCAGTTATTTTTAACCGCTTCATTTAAACTTCTTACGCCTTCAACAATAAATTGATTATATTTATATCTTTTATTTCGATTATGCTTCAATACTTCAAATCTCTGGTAATCATTATTTTTATTTAATATAGAAACAACTTTCATTTCAATACCTGCCTCATCATACTTTGGTTTTCGAATTTTTCACCCATTGTAAGCCCATTTTTGAAAAAATAAGGGAAAATGATTTCCCGGTTTTTCTGTGGCAGGGATAACAGGACGGCGGCAAGTTTTCCATTGGTGAGGATAACTGCCTGACCGCATATCGTTATAGGGTGTTCTTCATGGGGTGCTTCAAAATATTCGTCTGTTGTGCCTAAAGGGTAAAACTTTTCTTCTGTGAGGTATTCAAGGGATATTTCTTTTTGCCGCCGTCTGCTCCTGTCACGCCATGCGTTGATAGCCGCATAGTGTATGACGGTCTTGCAAAGCCATTGAACGTGTACATGATGTGTTCTTTGTATGCTTCTGTGCAAGGCATAGATGATTCCCCCTTTCTCCCACATAGGGCGTTGTATGGTTGACGGGTTTCATTTATAATATCAGAGGGCGGCAGCACCCCTTGCTGTCGCCCCTTGATTGCCTACCAGCAAAGGCGGGCGGGGCTGTCAACAGCGGCGCATATGCGCCGTTTATCTTGACTGCCCGCTGGCTCGGCTGGCTTTCCTATTTGAGTGTAATTGCTTATTCTTTTTTTGTTACTGGAATCCAAATTTCACTGTATGCGTAGTTGGGCTTTTTGTCGTCCATTTTTGTAAAAGAGAAAGAAAACGGCTCTGCCAGTTCATAATCTGCCGTCATAAACCATTCGGAGTAGATTCTTGCCATTGTATCCTGCAAAGTAAACGGGAAGATTCCTTCATTTGGAAAAACTGCCCACGTATGAGCTTTAACAGGAAATGTGTCCAGATTACTGCTAATGTCATTTTTAGTTGTTAAAACTCCAATTAAATGCGTTAATTCACCAGCTTCTTCAAGAAAGTTCGTATCTGATTCATAGGAAACATTTACAGTTTCATATGGCTCAATGTTTTGCAACCGGTGCATTTCTTCTTTCTGTTCCTGTGTTATGCTTTGTGCCAGTTCCAAAATAGCGTTGTTTACTCCCTCATATTGTAACGGCACTCGTTTACTTACACCTGCAAACGTAAAAGCAGGTTTTTCAACAATTTTATATTCCATTAAAGTTCCTCCCTTCATAGTTACAACAAATTGTAACTTTTGGCATGATTTACATTGTTTCAACTTTGCGACTTGTGACGGTAAGATACCGCTCCATTTTTTAAAGGCACGTGTAAATCCGTCTACGGATTGATACCCATATTGATAAGCGACATCTGTTACCTGCGCCCCCTGCAACAATTCTTTGTTAGCTTCTGAAAGTCGTCTGTTTTTTACATACTCATTCAGCGTCATATTGGTAAGCGCAAAAAATATTTTTCTAAAATGATAATCTGAAACATTTATATGCTCAGAAATCTTCTCAAGTAAAAACTCGTCCTCCAGGTGCGCTTCAATATAGTCCATCGCGTCATTCAATTTCTTTAACACATTGCCCCTCCTTCCGAATAAGAATTTCACAATTTAGAAAGATATGCTCGACATTAGCATACAAAATTAGTCGGGTTATAAATAAAGGCCGTTTGCTCAATATAAGTTTACACAAAACCGACTTGAAAACAAAACTAACATAGACTCTCCTTATATTCAAAGATTTTTATCCGTGATAACGCACAAAATATTACGTTATTTTCTGAAACATATGCCGAACCTTATCTAAACGGCTGTTAGGACGGCGTGGCTGCAATACAGGCTCCCCGGAAATTTCTTGGTACCCTTTTAATTCGGTAAGGCAGACGCTTCTCCCATTTGTATAAAAATTTAAATCATTCCTATATTCGCCGATGCAGCGGGCGGGGATTTCTCCCGTAAAAATAACTTCATCATTTTTAAGCAAGGTTGATTCAATCACTGCACAATACTTCGGTGCGTCATTATAAGCCCGTGAAATATATTCCTGCGGTGCAAAAAGGGTAAAGGAAAGGTATGGTTCCAATAATTGTGTTCCTGCTCTTTTCAATGCCTGTTCTAACACGATAGGAGCAAGGGAACGAAAATCTGCGGGGGTACTAACTGGACTGTAATAAACTCCATAGTCAAAACAAATTTCACAATCTGTCACTTCCCAACCGTATAAGCCTTGCTCCATTCCATAACGCACCCCTTCCATAACGGCATTTTGAAAACTTTGGTTTAAATAGCCGAGAGATACTTTGCTTTTAAACCGGGTTCCACTTCCGGCAGGAAGTGGCGTTACAGTTAAGCCAATGGATGCCCAAAACGGATTCGGCGGCACTTCAATATGAATCGTGTAACTGGCTGTTTTTAATGGCCTTTCCAGATAAATGACCGTAGGTTCTTTCACATTTATGTTCACATGGTATCGCTCTACTAACAGAGAGCATACAACCTCTAACTGGACTTTTCCTAAAAAAGAAATGATGATTTCATGCGTTATCGTATCCACATAGTAATGCAACAGCGGATCTGTATCTGCAATTTCCGTCAGGGCATTCAGCAGGAGGTCTCTTTGTTCCTGATTTTGCGGCTCCACCGTCGTCCGAAGCAAAGGAATCGGATTTTTTTCCCATGCCTTGCGCGGCAAAAGTTCTACATTTCCGAGAGTATCATTCAGCTTCAGAGTGTCATTGGTCAAAATAACAATTTCTCCGCAACAGGCTGTGTCCGCCGGTATAATCTCTCCGTTTGACGGAATCCTCATTTCTGTGATTTTTAGTTTTTGATTTTGGGGCAGGAGAATCGTATCCCGTAAATGAAGTGTCCCGCTGTATAACCGCAAATAAACGAGCCGCTTTTTCTGGTCTGTGTACTCGATTTTAAAAACGCTTCCGCATAGCTCGGATTGATCGTTGTCCGCACCAGAAGTAAATGTTTCTGCAATCACTTCAATCAGCTTTTCAGTTCCGATATTGTTCTTTGCACTCCCATGATAAATAGGAAACAGGGAACCGTTTTGCATTCTTCTGCATTTCTCCCTCTGTAAATCTTGTATTTTCAAAGGTTCCCCCGCAATATATTTTTCCAAAAGTTCATCATTTCCAGCAATAATAGAATCCCATTTTTCTATATCCTCAATGTCTGTCAGAGACACTTCCGGAGTGAGCGAAACATCTTGCATAACCATGACATCATCAGAAAGTTTTTCTCTGATATTTTGATAAACGCTCTGTAAGTCAATGCCCTCCTGGTCTATCTTATTTACAAAAATAATCGTTGGGATTTTCATTTTCTGGAGCGCATGGAACAGTACCCGTGTTTGTGCCTGCACGCCGTCCTTTGCGGAAACTACTAAAATTGCTCCGTCAAGAACAGCAAGTGAGCGATATACTTCCGCCAAAAAGTCCATATGGCCGGGGGTATCGACAATATTGATCTTATAATTCTTCCAGCCGAAAGAAGTGACGGCCGTTTGAATGGTAATCCCACGCTGGCGTTCCAACAGCATGGTGTCTGTCCGCGTTGTTCCCTTATCTACACTCCCTAATTCCGGAACGGCTCCGCTGGTATAGAGCAGGCTTTCTGTCAAAGTCGTTTTTCCTGCGTCTACATGAGCAAGAATGCCGATATTGATTATTTTCATGTGTTTGTCCTCCATTCAGCCCCCAAAGGGCATAAAAATCCCCAGCAGCAAAATACTTTTACCGCTGGGGATATAGCGAATAGACATACACATACATACAACGCACTGCAAGCAGCGGTCGCTCTTTTGATATGTCAAATATATAAGGCAAAAGTATTCTTAAAAAGGGTACAAAAAACTAAGCCCCTTGCAAGGGACGGTTACAATTCTTTGTTCCCACTATTTGATTATAGTTAATTAAGAATACCTTGCCGCATATTTTTAACTCCTTACTTGGAATAGAAATATTATAGCATATCGGCATTGAAAAAGAAAGTCCTGAAACAAAATTTACGGAATAGTAGGCTGCTGTCTATCAATCTCTTGTGTGTTTCTTTATGACACATGAGCATTCGCGCCGGGGTTATCGTTGCCGTACCCCTCCATGAGGTTAATGCCGCCCCAAATGCCAAGTCCTGCGCCAAGCGCGATTACCAAAGTCTGCAATACGTCAACTGCGCTGTTGAAAAAATCCATATAAACCTCGCTTTCTGCCGCTAAAACGGCTCAAAAAATGTTGTTGGAAATAAAAATGCCGCCGTTTTTATTCGGCGGCTGCGTCCTCGTCGGACAAATCTATTTCGTATATGTCAAAGGGTTCGTCGGGCTTTACGATTGCCGGACGGGTGGACATATACCGTTCAACGTCAAAAGCGTTTTTCTTGTCGAAGTCGGAAAGGTATTTGTAGTTCGGGTGCTGCGTTATATCGTACTTATCGCTGAAAAAGGGGCGCACGCCGCGCAACTGCAAAATACATTTTCCTCCGTCCATAACTGCGATTTCGTCCTGTGTCATCAACTCCTTTCCCAATTTCTGATAATTGAGGCCATGAGAAACCTGCGTGCCGCGATTTTCGGAAGTGTTGAAACTGTCGATTGTTTCACGTCCCAAGTTCTCCGAAATATCCTTTGCATTTTTCCCGCGCCCTCCCAAAAACAAGGTGCTGTCGGCATTGTCAAGTATGATTTCTGCCGCGTCCTTGTAAATGGCTTTTAGCTGGCTCTGCGATTGCAGAATGATAGAAGCCGAGATTTCCCGGCTGCGGATTGTGGCAATCAATTTTTCAAACTGCGGGATTTGTCCAATGTTTGCAAACTCGTCTAACAGGCAGCGAACATGAACCGGCAGCTTGCCGCCGTATTCGTCGTCGGCCTTGTCGCACAAGAGATTAAATAACTGCGATTGCAGCATAGCGATAACAAAATTAAACGTGCTGTCCGTATCGCTCATAATCAAAAACAAAGCTGTTTTTCTGTCGCCTAACGTGTCAAGTTCTAATTCGTCGTAGGACATAAGATCGCGCAATTCCTTTATATCAAAAGGAGCGAGCCTCGCACCGCAAGAAATGAGGATTGATTTTGCGGTTTTGCCCGCCGCCAATTTATATTTTCGGTACTGCTTCACCGCGAAATGGTCGGGGTCGCGTTCTTCCAAGTCGGCAAACAGCAAATCGACGGGGCTTTGATATTCCTCGTCGTCCTCGCGGGCTTCGCTGGCGTTGATAAGTTCCAACAGGGTAATAAAGTTCATTTCCTCGGCGGGGGCTTCGTACCAGATGTAGCCCACCAACGCGCAATACAAAAGCCGTTCTGCCTTTACCCAAAAATCCTCCGCGCTTTTTTCTCCCTCACCTTTGGTATTCGCTATCAACGTATTTACCAGCTTCAAAATATCTTTCTCGCTGCGGATATACACAAAGGGGTTGTAGTGCATAGATTTTTTGAAGTTAATCGTATTCAGTACCTTAATGCGGTAGCCCGCCCGTTGCAGCAGCTTCCCGCACTCAATCAAAACCGTACCTTTCGGGTCGGTTAAGACGTAAGAGGAATGAAGCTGCATTAGATTAGGTTTGACAAAAAATCTTGTTTTTCCGCTGCCGCTGCCGCCGATCACGACGACGTTCTTATTTCTCGCGTACTTCGGCTGCTTCGGGCGGCTGTTCATGGTAAGCCGTTCCGTCTGCGTCAAAATGATGTTGTTTTGGAAATCCGGGTCTATGTAGGGCTTTATATCTTCGGCGTTTCCCCATCGGGCAGAGCCGTACTCCGCGCCCTTGCGGTATTTCTTCGCGTTTTTCCCTTTGACATAGACTATCAAGCGGATAATCACCGCACCGACAATGCCGACAAGCAAATCCAACGGGTAAACGCTCGGCAAGGCGTTTTCAAAGGCTGCGGAAAATCCTTGTGTGATATTCAGTATCTTTGCAGAAATATCCGCGCCGGGGGCAAGCCGCACCGCCTGTCCGACTTTATCAAAGAGATAGACAAAGAACACATAGGGGATATTCGGAAGTATCAGCTTTTTGTAGTTGATCTGCTTCATATCTCGCGCCCCCTGTCCATTTTCTTTACCTTGTCGCGGGCGGCGTTAAGCTGCTTCGCCTTGTCCTTTGCAGCGGCAAGGGCTTTGCGGATAGAGGGCTTTTTCTCCCGGTTCAGCTTCTTTGCGGAAAACTCTTGAAACGCTGCGGTCATAACGTCCGCGTCCCGGCCTTTGAAAAACACAAGGTAACGGGTCTGCTCGCCCTTAACCTTTTTTAGCGAAAAATCTATGTTGTATTTCTTCGCCGTACTCTCAAAGGCTTTAATATTGCTGTCGGTGATCTCGATGTTGGAAACACCCGCGTTCTGCTTCATAAGCTGCCGCATGGTCTGTTTCCCATGCGCGGGTTTGCTTTTCTGCTCCAAAAACTTTTGGATTGCTTTCTGTAACGCCTGTTCGGTAAGCCGCGCCGCGCCTTTTCCCACTTTGACGTATAGGGCAATCGTTTTTTGGGTTACTTCCTCCTGCAAGGTATCAACTCCTTTCCCGGTAAAGTGCGGCTATGCTCATTCGCCGCCGTATAAGTCGTGATTGACAAGGGCGGTATAGTAGCTGTCAATGGTACTCGGCGCGTTGAACAGCACCGCTTTTAGATACTGCTTGATGTTGCGCACTTTGGTTGTGTTCTCCCTCATGCAATCCAAAACAAACTCAATATGGCTGCTGTTCAGCTTCAAAAACTTGGATTTCACCAATTCGGCGGGGTAGTCGTCCCCGGCAATACGGATTGTCTTTCGGGCTGTGCAGACGGTTTCCAGCATAAGGTCAACAATCTCGTCCAAACGGTCTTTGTCAATTTTGCAGTTTTGAATGAGATGGTCGTATTCGATATTGTCCTTGATAATCTCCCTGTAAATCTCTACTGCGCTATTGCTTTTCGCTTCCGTTCTTTTCCTTTCCGGCGGCGTAGCCGCTTCGCCATGCGCAAAGGGCAAGGGGTTTAGGGAATGGAAAGGAATGGAATCGGTACTTGATAAATCAGTAATTGATTGTTCTTTACTTAATATATCTTTATTTAATTGCGTTGGATTTTCCAACGTAGGTTTTTCCTGCGTAGGTTTTTCCAACGTTGGATTATCCAATGTTGGATTTTCCAATGTAGGTAAATCCAATATAGGCGGCTGTCCGCCGCTGGTAGCTGCTTCCGGCTCTCGCGGCTGCGGCTGCTCGTATATGACGTAATCTGCGCCCCGCAAGCGTCCCTTTTCGTCGCGCTCCCGGCTGCGCACGATATATCCGGCTTTTTCGAGTTCCTTTACCGCTTCGCGGATTGCGTCGATCTTCTCCCGGTTGATATGGGATAAGCCCGCAAGGGTATAATCCCAATCTTCGGGCAGCGAAAGCATTTGCGACAACAAGCCCTTTGCCTTTAAGGACAATTCCTTGTTTCGCAAGTGGTGGTTGCTCATAACGGTATATCCCGTATTTCGCTCCACTCTGAAAACTGCCATATTTCCTCACTTCCTCTCTTGGTATGCGTGGACAATTAGAAAGCCGTTTTCGGCTGTTTTGGTATTGCAATATGCCCTTTGCCGTTTTCGCGTCTGCAAAGCCGCATGGCACAAGGGCTTTTGCCCGTCTATTTGTCCATGCTGGCGTGCGTTTTCCGCGTCCTTTTGCCGGGGCAATAGGGACACTCTTTGAAAACGCAAAACTCATATTTCCACCCGGGGCGGTAGAAACGGCAAGTGCCGCAATCTTCATCATCTCCGGCACAACCGGATTGATAGCGGTCAAATCCCGGCTTCTGCTGCATGAGCAATTCAAACGCCCGCTGCTTGCCCTTTGTGAAATACATTCCGGCTGCACCTCCTTTCCTGCGGGCATAAAAAAACGGCGTTACTTTCTCCCCCAAAGGGGTTAAGGTAACGCCGTTTGTGTGCGTATTCAGTTTTTAACACATTCCCTGTCTATCCGCTGTCCGCAAAACCATTGATTTTATTAGCTTTTTGCCGCTATCGCTATCACACCTCATTATTTGACCGTCCTGGCTTTTTACGGATGATGGAGGACATCAAAGCAAAGAAGATTGACTGCGTGATCGTCAAAGACTTATCCCGTTTCGGAAGAAATTATATTGAAGTAGGAAAATACATTGAGCGTGTTTTACCATTTATGGGAGTCCGTTTCATTTCTATCAATGACAACTATGACAGTGAAGGAAAAAAGAATGATTCAGATTCCCTGATGCTCCCATTTAAAAATCTGGTAAACGATGCTTACTGCCGGGATATTTCCGTAAAAATCAGGAGTCAGCTGGATATTAAGAGGAAGAAAGGTGAGTGCATCAGTGCTTTGCGGTCTATGGATACCAGAAATCACAGGAGGACAAAAACAGGCTTGTGGTGGATACATATGCTGCTGAGATTGTGCAGACAATCTTCCGGATGAAACTGCAGGGGATTAACCAACAGAGGATTGCGGATTTTTTAAATGATAATGGTGTACTGTCTCCTATGGAATACAAAAAATCCCAGGGCCTGAAATACTCCACCAGCTTTAAAATCCATCCGGTTGCCCGGTGGTCTGTAAATGCCATTAACCGGATTCTGACAGATGAGGTTTACACCGGTGTCATGGTTCAGGGAAAAACGAGCACCCCGAATTATAAAGTGAAAACCCAGATAGCAAAAAAGCCGGAGGAATGGATCAGGGTAGAGGGCACACACGAGGCGATCATTGAGTTCCATGATTTTCAGACTGTTCAGGAGTTATTAAAACGGGATACGAGGACAGTGCCGGAGCAGAAGGAATTATATTTGTTTTCGGGGTATCTGTTCTGCGGAGATTGTAAAAACAGCATGGTAAGGAAGGCTGTGCCGTCCGGTGGAAGAAAGTATTACTACTATGTGTGTTCCACAAATAAGCACAGCAGGGAATGTACCAGCCATTCAGTCAGTGAGAAAAAACTGACGGAGAGAGTCCTCCATGCTGTGCAGGACCAGATAGAGGTTGTCTGCAAGATGGATGAGTTCCTTTCTTATATAGATAAACTGCCGGAACATCAGAGAACCGTCTTTAATTATGATGCACAGATCGAACAGCTGCAGCAGGAAATACAGAAGTATAAGCGAATGAAAATGAAGCTGTATGAAGATTTGAGTGATGGGATTATTGATGTAAAAGAATACCAGGAATACCGGAGCAGCTTTTCACAGAGGATTGCAGAGAAAGAGCAGGCACTGGAACGGCTGGAGCATGAGCGGATGGAAGCTGTAGAGGGAAACAGGGGCTGTAACCTGTGGATGAAAGAATTTCAGCGGTATCAGATAGCTGAATTAAGTAAAGAAATGGCGATGCAGGCAGAGGTAGATGATGAACAGTTGAAGAAAATAGAGAATATTTCCTTGTTTGCAAAAGAACCGGCACTGACTAAAGAAATGGCTGAATATATGATAAAGGAAGTGAGAGTATATCGGGATGACCGATATGAGATTATCTGGAAGTTTAGGAATATATTTGATGAAGTGGCTTGTTCGTAGGGACAATCCATTTTTGAAATTAAGGTTAGTTCCCATACTATTTGGATGAGATGAACACATTGAAAAAGTAGGATATATATGGTAATATATTAAAAATAGCAAACGAATGCTTAGGATATAATGAAAAGGTAATAAAGCGTACATAGCAATTTATGGGCAAGGCTACTTGTCATAGAAATGCTTGTATTTAGTGCGGAATGCTAGCCTCTTATCGTTATGTTTTCGATGAGAGGTTTTTCTGCATTCAAAGAGAAAATATAATAACTGATCGACAAGGGAGAAAACTGATGTATTTAAAAAAATTAAAACTTACAAATTATAGAAAGTTTTATGCTGAGCAAAATGTTGTAGAATTTGTCAGTTCAAAAATAGTTAAGAAAGATCAATGCTTGGAAGATAGTGTAACTGATTTTTCAGAAGAATCTGAAGATATTAGCGAAGAGAAGAGGTCGGATGAAATACAGATTGATGTTGCATCGGATACTACATTAATTATTGGGAAAAATAATGCAGGTAAAACAACAATAATTACTGCTTTAGATAGTTTAATAAATCATACAAATTCATTTGGTGTAAACGATTTTAATTACAGATATTTGCAAGATTATCTGAAGGAATACGATGTTGATAAAACAGAAGAGTTACCCTTTATAGAATTTGTAATTACTGTTGAATTAGAGGAGGATAGTAACGATAGAATTTCAAATTTAATACCATTTATGCTGGTAGAAGATGTGAATGATTCAGAATTGGATATTTGTATCAGATATGAGATTGTAGATTCAGTATCCTTTAATCTAGATATGCAAGAACTTTTTTCTGAAGGAAGGGACAAAGATTTATTTGTAAAATTCCTAAAAATATTAAAGAATACAGATTTTCAACTGAATTATTATGATAAAAATCATGTCAAGCTTGACATAGATTTTAAACTTTCTAACTTGATGGAATTACAATGTATTAAAGCAAATCATTTGAAAAACGAGCATTGTTTAACAGATGCTTTTAATAAAATAATTAATTATAGGTATGAATATCTTTTTAGGGATGAAAAGCGAAAAGTAACTGAAAATTTGGAGGAAATTAATAGTAACCTAACAAGTAATATTAAAAAAAATCATACGGAAGTTATAAGAGAAGTTTTAAAGAAACTAATTTCTATGGAAAATATGGGTGTAGATATAAGTGCAGATATTACATTCGATAAACTAATGAGAGATCTTATTAAGTATGAATATATTGATGGTGATGTCAATATTCCGGAGAACCAGTTTGGACTGGGATATACAAATCTAGTGATGATAATAGCAGCTATTATGGACTATATGGAAAGATACCCGGACGCATCTTTTAATAGTAAGATTAATTTGATATCTATTGAAGAACCTGAAACTTTTATGCATCCTCAGATGCAAGAATTATTTATTAAAAATATTAATGATGCAATAGGAGTTTTACTAGCTAGTAAGAATAAGGATGTAAATAGTCAAATAATTATTACAACACATTCTTCACACATCTTGAATAGCAAGATACATAGCGCAAATACATTCGATAATATTTGCTACTTATATGAAGACAAACATAATGCTGCTGTCGCAAATTTAAGTAATAAAAAAATAATGCCTAATGAGAATGAAGATGTAAACTCAAGTTCATTCAAATTTTTGAAAAAACATATAAAATATAAAATTTCAGAATTGTTTTTTTCTGATGCTGCAGTGTTTGTAGAGGGATTTGCAGAGGACATGATAATTCCGTATTATATTGAAAAGCGAGAAAACTTAAATAAACATTATATTTCTATTTTTAATATAAACGGAGCCCATGGTTTTTTGTATAAGAGGCTTATAGAAGCATTAGGAATACCAGTGCTAATAATTACAGATTTAGATATTAAACGTGAAGATGAAAATGATGAAGGGGCGGATTCGAAAGATAAAAAAAGTAAAAAAGTAGCAGTATTTCCGCAAATTGATTCCTTGGTAGATAGGGAAACAACAAATGCGACTATAGCCAATTTGCATGGAAAAACCAATTTGTCTGATATTCCGCAACATATAGAAAAAGGAAATTTATATTTGGCATATCAAGGCAAAGTTAATGGATTTTACGCTACAAGTTTTGAAGAGGCTTTTATTTTGACTAATTATGCAAATGAAATTTTAAATGATTTGCTTAGTGAAATGAAACCAAGAATCTATAAGAACATTACCACAACAGAAACTGATTATATGAAGAATATACAAAATTCCTATAAATGGCAAGTTAAGCTAGAAAAAGATAAAGGTGAATTTGCAAGTAGACTACTTTATAAAATTGTCAATGAAGAGTCTGAGGAAAAAATACCAGAATTACCGAAGTATATAGTTGATGGACTAGATTGGATAGAAAGAAAATTAGGGGAAAAATAATGGGATTATCAGAAATTAATAATGAGGATTTAGATAATGAAAAATTATCGCTGGAAAAACTATTTCAATGCAGTGATGATTTTGATAGTGTGGTTTTTAATTCTGGTGCGGGGTCGGGAAAAACGTATGCCTTGGTTAAGAGTTTAAAATATGTTATTACTCATAATAGAGAAAACTTAAAAATTCATAATCAAAAAATCGCATGTATTACATATACTAATGTTGCGGCCGAAAACATTAGACAACAGTTAGGGGCTTCAGATGTTGTAGAGGTATCTACTATTCATGAGAGAATATGGCATATTATTTGTGATCAAAAAACAGCACTATTAAGCTTGCACATTGAAAAGTTGAAGAGAGAAATAGCATATATAGATAATCAATTACAAAATAAATCTGATTTCGAGAAATATCGGGCGTTGGATGAAGAGTCAAAAGAACAATTCTTTGAAATTATGTATGCCAATAAAAGGGAATATAATAAAGCATACAATTTAAGAGCGGCAGAGTTTAAAACTGCTATGCCACAAGAAATACATTTGCAATTTGCAGGATTAATATCTAATGTGTCAAAATTTAAAGGACTTGTGGACAAACTTTTTAAGAAAAAAAGATACTTGGATTGTATGAATAATATTGAAAGTGGAAAGAAGGGGTACAGAGAAGTAACTTACGATGCTATGTATAATCGTGATCGATTAGACAAAATGCGTATTAGCCATGACACGCTGTTAGAATATGGGTATGAATTGGTTGAAAAATATCCAAGAATGAGACAACTTATTATTGATCGATATCCATATATTCTTATTGATGAATATCAGGATACAGCAGATATTGTAGTAAAAATAATGAATCTCCTTGATAAATATGCAAAAAAAATTCATCATGAACTATTTATTGCATATTTTGGAGATTCGGTTCAAAATATTTACGATACTGGTGTCGGAAAAAAATTGAATGATTTGCATTCAGATTTATCATCTGTATCTAAAATATATAATCGAAGATCTTATACAGAAGTAATAAATGTAGCTAATAAGGTGCGTAATGACGAAATTATTCAAAAATCAATTTACTCTGATAGTAGTGGGGGAAGTGTAAAGTTATATTACGGTAATGCAAAAAATGTAAATAATTTTATAAATAAATGTGCAAAAAAGTGGAAGGCACAAGAAGAAACCCCGTTACATTGTCTATTTGCGACAAACCAAATGGTGGCGGAATACAGTGGCTTTTTAAAAGTATACGAAGTGTTTAAAAACGCAGAAGTATATCAAGGGATCGGTTATAAACAATTAAATTCGGAATTGTTGAGCCATGACACTATTCATTTAGGTAAAGCACAAGCATTGTTGTATAGGCTAATGAAGTTATATACAGAGGTGCGTGAACCGAAGCAACCTCTTAGGAGAATTTTTACAACGAATGAGTATAGAAATATAAGTTTTGCTAATTTAAAAGCGCTTGTATCACTGCTACAATCACTAGACGGTAACACATTGGATGATTTATTAAGTGTAATATTTAATCAATATAGTATATCGGAGGACAAAACGTATAAATTCATTATTGAAAAAATATTTGATATGGATGAAGAGACATCTTATGATAGTGTGTTGAAATACTTTTTAACATCATTGTATAAATCATGGGATGAAGCAATCGAAACCAAAGTGGTTATTAGTGATCTTTTGAATATAAAGGTTGAAGAACTGTTAAATTGGTTTCACTATATTAATAGAGACGAGAAAAAAAGCATTTGTTATCATACTTTTCATAGTACAAAGGGATTGGAGTATGAGAATGTGGTTATTATTTTAGGAAAAGATTTTGGCGTGGATCGTGGATTATTTGAGATATATTTTAAAAGCTATGGAAAAGCAGATGCAGGTAATTCTTTGAAATATGAAAAGGGAAGAAATATTTTGTATGTTGCAGTTACGAGAACGATAAAAAATTTGCGCATCTTATATATTGATAATTTAGAAGAAATAAAGAATAATATAGAAAATGTGTTTGGAAAGGCTTATGAATTTTCTGATAATATAACTGACGAAAGTTTTTAGTTTATATTTTTAAGGAGCACGAGTCGATATAGGAGTTGTCAGTAATGTTGCTGATTGAGGGCGTAAAATTTTCTGTGTCTATGGGAAAAATTCTTCTTTGATAAGAAACAGATATGTATAATTGTCTTGTCGGAACTTCTGCTTTTTTGCTGTCGAATTACTTATCTGTTTATAG